>CAZIGN010000156.1:0-3674 GCA_964538805.1 uncultured Lachnospiraceae bacterium | reverse complement strand
GATAAAAAGTTAAAATAAAAAAGGTAACAATGCCTAGAAAAAAACATAGGTTTTGTTGCCTTTTTGGTTTTTTATGAGTTATAATAGAATAAACATCAACAAAGGAGGATTCTATGAATATACTAATACAAAATGCGAATATAATAATACATAAAGAAGATGACACCCCTGAGGTAATAAAGGGAAGTGTTTGCACTATAAAAGACGAGATCGTAGCAGTTGGAAAAGTACCAGATGATTTTTTGCCAGATAAGATAATAGATGGTGAGAATAAGCTAGTAATCCCAGGCCTAATTAATGCTCATAATCATGCATATATGTCTATCTTTAGGAATATGGCAGACGATCTTCCATTTGGGGAATGGTTGTTTGAAAACATTTTACCTAAAGAAGATAAGATGAAAGATGAAGATGCATATTGGGGAGCTATGCTTTCTATAGCAGAGATGTTAAGAAGCGGAACAACTTGTTTTTCGGATATGATGATTCACAAGTTTCAGACTACAAAGGCAGTTGCAGAATCAGGAATTCGCGCAGTGATAAGTAGAGGTTTAGTTGGTAATGGTGATGATGAAGCGGGAAGAATTAGAATCAATCAGGCACTAGATGATATTAATAAGTATAAAGACCATCCAAGGTTGACTTTTATGATAGCGCCTCATGCGCCTTATTCAACCGATGCAGAATTCTTAAAGATATGTGCAAAGACAGCAAAAGAACAAGGTGTAGGAATTCATATACATTTATCAGAAGCAAAAAAAGAGTTTGAGGATATTATGTTAGAGCATGGGGTTACACCAACAAAGTATGTTGAGAGCACTGGACTTTTTGAAGTTCCAACACTTGCAGCTCACTGCGTTAGATTAACATCAGAAGATATGGATATTCTAAAGAAGAATAATGTTAGTGTGGTAAGTAATCCTGTAAGTAATATGAAGCTTGGTAACGGATTTGCTAAGATTAAAGAGCTTCTATCAAAGGGGGTTAATGTTTGCATTGGAACTGATGGACCTGCAAGTAACAATACACAAAACCTTATTCATGAGATGAGTGTTATGGCTTTAATTCATAAAGGAGTTAATAATGATGCGGTATCGGTAAGTGCAAGTGATGTATTTAACATGGCAACTATTAATGGAGCTAAGGCGCTTGGTCTTTCAGATAAAATAGGTAGCATTAAGGTTGGAAAAAAAGCAGATCTAGTAATTATGGATCTTAAAAATCCGCAGTTTTATCCTAGACAAAACTTAATATCGGCCCTTTGTTATTCTGCAAATGGTTCAGAAGTAGAGACTGTAATAGTAGATGGGCAGATAGTTATGGAGAATAAATTGCTAAAAAATATTGATTTAGAGCTAGTTTATGATAATATAGAAAAGATAAGTAAAAGATAATAAAAAGATAAAAGGAGATGCAGGAGCAACTTACCTGCAAACATTAAAATGAGTAATATTAAAGATATTAATCTTGCAAAAGATGGAGAACATAAGATTGAATGGGTTAAGAGAAATTGCCCTCTACTTAGAAGTTTAGAAGAAGAATTTGCAAAAGATAAGCCATTTGCTGGAGTAAAGATTGCCCTTTCGATACATTTAGAAGCAAAGACAGCGTATCTTTGCAAGGTACTAGCAGCGGGTGGAGCGGATATGTATATAACAGGTAGTAATCCACTTTCAACTCAAGATGATGTTGCGGCGGCTTTAGTTGCAGCAGGTCTTAATGTATATGCTTGGTACAATTGTACTGAAGAAGAATATTTTTCTCATATTAGAGAAGTTCTTGCAAATGATTGTAACGTAATTATTGATGATGGTGGAGATCTAGTTAATATGCTTCATACAGAATTTATCGATAAGATTAAGCATGTATATGGTGGTTGTGAAGAAACTACTACAGGAATTAACAGACTTATAGCGATGGATAAGAATAATGCTCTTAAGTTCCCTATGGTTTTGGTTAATAATGCAGACTGTAAGCATTTGTTTGATAATAGATATGGAACAGGTCAATCAGTGTTTGACGGAATCAATAGAACGACTAACCTTATAGTAGCAGGTAAAGTTGTAGTAGTAGCAGGTTATGGCTGGTGTGGAAAAGGTGTTGCTATGAGAGCAAAAGGACTTGGAGCACAGGTTATAGTAACAGAGATTGATCCAATTAAAGCTATTGAGGCTATCATGGATGGTTTTGAAGTTATGAAGATGAGCGATGCTGCAAAGACTGGTGATTTTTTCATAACAGTTACAGGTTGTAATGATGTAATTGGAAAAGAAGCATTTGCTAACATGAAAGATGGAGCTATATTATGCAATGCAGGACATTTTGACGTAGAGATTAATGTTGCCCTTCTAAATGATATTGCAATAGAAAAAGCTGAGCAAAGAAAAAATATTATGGGATATCGTTTAGATGATAATAGATGGATTTATCTTCTTGCTGAAGGCAGATTGGTTAATCTTGCAGCAGGTGATGGTCATCCTGCGGAGATTATGGATATGAGCTTTGCTATTCAAGCACTTAGTGCAAAATACATTGTTGAAAACAAAGGTAAAACTACATCTATGCTAATTGATGTGCCAAAAGAAGTCGATAAAGAAGTAGCAAGAAGAAAGTTAGAGTTTCTTGGAAAAGCCGTAGATTCATTGACAAAAGAGCAAGAAGATTATCTTAATTCTTAAGAATATAATAAATTTTGGAGGTATAGAAAAATTATGTCTAATTTAGTATTTGATTACAAAAAAGCTAGTGGGTTTATACGTGAAGAAGAAGTTACATTGATGAAAAACATTGTAGGGAATGCGAAAGAAGAATTGCTTTCTAAAACTGGAGCAGGTAATGAATTTTTAGGTTGGATTGATTTACCAGAAGATTATGATAAAGAAGAGTTTGATAGAATTATTAAAGCAGCAGAAAAGATTAAGTCTGATTCTGAAGTGCTTCTTGTTATTGGTATTGGTGGTTCTTATCTTGGCGCTAGAGCGGCCATAGAATTTTTAAGACATAATTTTTATAATAGTGTTGATAAAGCAATCAGAAAAACTCCTGAGATTTATTATGTAGGTAATAACATTAGTAGTACTTATATAAAGCACCTAATACAAGTTATTGGAGATAGAGATTTTTCTGTTAATATGATCTCAAAATCAGGAACAACAACTGAACCTGCGATTGCTTTTAGAGTGTTTAAAAAGATGCTTGAAGAAAAGTATGGTAAAGCTGAAGCTTCTAAGAGGATATATGCAACTACAGATAAGGCAAGAGGAGCGCTAAAGAATCTTGCAACAGAAGAAGGTTATGAAAGTTTTGTAGTTCCAGATGATGTTGGAGGAAGATTTTCTGTATTAACAGCAGTAGGTTTGCTTCCGATAGCAGTTAGTGGAGCTGATATAATTAAGCTTATGGACGGTGCAAAAAAAGCCAGACAAACAGCTATTAATGAAGAGTTTGAGAATAATCCAGCTATGCAGTATGCAGCTATTCGTAACATTTTACTTAGAAAAGGAAAAAATGTCGAGATTTTAGCAAATTATGAGCCTAGTCTACATTTTGTAGCAGAGTGGTGGAAGCAATTATATGGCGAAAGTGAAGGAAAAGATCAAAAAGGAATATTCCCTGCAGCAGTAGATTTGACAACAGATTTACACTCTATGGGTCAATATATTCAAGATGGTGCC
>CAZIGN010000155.1:0-3692 GCA_964538805.1 uncultured Lachnospiraceae bacterium | reverse complement strand
AGTCATAAAGACTTGATTAAAATTAAAAATGTAATAAAAACAGAATTTACAAAGTATGACAAAAAAATTAAGAATAGCATGCGATATTGATGATTGCTTAGCTAACTTTCTAGATCCTTATTTTAAAAGATATGGTCAACCAAAGAAAGATTATGAAATAACAAGAAATGTGTATAAATTAAGAAAAGATAAAGACTTTTGGGAAAATCTCCCAGTCTTAAATAGACTTGATTTTGAACCACATATTTATTGCACTAAAAGGATAAACAGTAAACAATATACTAAAAATTGGTTAAAGAAAAATAATTTTCCTTTAAAACCAGTTTATCAAATGTATAATCAACACGGAAATAAAGCAGACATAATTAAAGGAAGATGTGATATCTTAATTGATGATTCTTATAGTAATGTTCAAAAATGCATCAATTCTGGATTACCTGCTTTATTATTAACAAGACCTCACAATGAACATATTGATACTCCTTACAGAGTAGAAAGTTTAAAATATAAAGAAATTAAAAAACAATATGAAAGTTTATTTAGAGGTAATTCCTGAAAGTGTAAAACTAATAAAAATGGATGATGCTACTTATTTCTCTGAACAATATAGAGATTATATAAGTAACAGTAAACTAGGTTTAATAAATCCTTCAGAAGGAGGATCTCCAGAAAAATTTAAAGAAGGTTTTAAAGGAGGATATAATGAATCTTTTGAATTAGGAGGAGCTATTCACTCAATGCTTTTACAGCCTGATGAATATTATATACCTGATTTAAGAAAGCCTTCTGGAAAATTAGGTTTATTTGCAGAACATTTTTATAATTATAGAAAAGAAGGAAAAAGTATTCACCAATCTATACAATTAGCTTCTGAATCTGCTGACTATTATAAAGGTAAACTAAGTATTAAAAGACTTCAAACAGCGATAAGAGAGTCTTTAGAATTTTACTTAGGAAGAATAAAATTTAAAGAGGAATTAAATAAAGTTCCTCTTTTTTTGTCTAAACAAATGGCATTTAAATATGACAAATGTATGACAAGTATAGCAGCTAATCCTAAGTTTAAAGAGACATTGTATCCAGAAGGTCTTTTATCAAATCCAGATGTTTTTAATGAATATGCTATTTTATGTGAAGTAAAAGTAACTGGAGATATAGAGAAAACTATAAAGGTAAAAGCTAAACTAGATAATTTTACTATTGATTATGAAAATAAAGTAATTACTTTAAATGACGTAAAATCAACTGGAAGATATGCTTCTTATTTTATGGGGAATTCTATAACTGGAGAAGATGGAGAAAGAGTTTGGATACCTGGATCATTTGAAAAATATAAGTATTATAGACAGGTAGGAATGTACTTATGGTTATTACAGGCAGCTGTAAGAAGTATGGGTATTGAAGATATTAAGGATTATAAATATAAGGTAAATATTTTAGTTGTAGAAACAATTCCTGAATTTAAGACTAAAGTTTGTCATATATCTAAAAAATGGATAGATAAAGGATTAAATGAATTTAAAAATTTATTAATTTTAGCAGTAAATGAAACTAGATAATTTAATAAAAGAGGTAAAGGAATTATCCTTTGAAGATAGGACAAAATTATATACAGTATGTTTTGGTTTTGGAGCATTAGATTCTAAAGAATTAAACACTAAATTGATTTTAATATCATTAATAGCTCTTACTTCTGGTAAGTTAAAAGAGAAAAATCCTAAAATGACTACATTAGATCTACTAGTGAAAATTACAGGAGAAAAACCAGGCACATTTAATTATACTGCTTTAGAAAATTTAGCAATTATAACGGATGATTTGTCTTATAATATAGATACATTTGATCCTTGTGGTCTTACAAACTCAACAGATATTATAAATAAAATAAAGGAGTTATTACAAACATGGACTCCATTTTAAATAAGATATGGCAGAAACAATAGAATTACTTTTAGAAGATTTTTTAGGAGAAATGCAAGAACAAGAACAAGAAGAAGTACATGACAAAGTTTCAATGTGGGTAAAAGATAAAGATTACTATGTTCCTTCAACAGACATTAGTATTGTGAAAACTTTACCTCCTGGAATGTATCAGGTTAATTATACTAATGATAGGGGATATCATTGTAGACCGATAAAAACTGAAACAGATGAGATTTTTGTATTTTCTGATTCAATCACTAAGGAATTACTTGATGAAATAGAACTTTTTTGGAATAAAAGAAGTTTATATAAAGAAAAGAATTTAATTCATAAACGAGGTATTTTATTAACTGGCTTTGCTGGAACAGGTAAAACTACTATTATTAATACAGTATGTAAAGAACTTATTGATAAAGGTGGAGTTGTGTTTAAAATATATGGAATAAAGAATTTATCTGAATATGTTGATTTTGTTAAACATGGCTTTAGAAAAATTCAACCAGATACTCCAGTTATAACTATATTAGAAGATATAGATCAATATCAAGAGGTAGAAACTCAATTATTAGATTTTTTAGATGGACAATTTCATCTAAATCATCATGTAATAATAGCTACTAGTAATAATACTGAAGATATTCCTGACACTTTTCTTAGACCAAGTAGACTTGATTTAAAAGTTGAAGTAGATTATCCTTCTGAACAGACAAGAAGAGAATATTTTAAATTTAAACAAGTTCCAGATGATGATTTAGAAAACTTAGTTACTAAGACAAGTCAATGCTCTTTAGCTGATTTAAAAGAAGTATACATCTGTGTCTATCTTTTAGATTATACTATAGACGAAGCGGTTAATCAAGTACTTACTCCAACTGAGAAAAAGAACTATTTACAAAGAAAATACACAAAATCAAAAATAGGTCTGTAAAACATATTACAGCCCTAAAAACTTATATTTTTAAGTTTTAAAACCAGATAAAATTATTTTATAGATTGAAAATTCTTCTAGATTAATATTATTCTACTTAAGGCATTTTTTAAAATAGAAATGTATTATCTTTGTAGGGTAATTAGATAACAATAACATATAGATGATTTTCAAATAAATTTTAATGTACATATGAATATGAAAATTGCAGAAGCACAAGGTTACAGTAAACAAAAAGCTTTAGAAACAACAGGTTTTGACGTAGATATCGAAAGATTGAAAAATGCAACACAGTCTTGGAAAAAAGCTGGCGCACCTCTTGGTGGAAAAAAATTAAGCGAATTCTTAGAAGCTTATGTTAAAGATAATAAGGTATATGGTGCATATGTTGTAGTTGAGGCTGCTTCAGATGACACAAGAGAAAGACCTTATAAAGTTATTAATGAAGCTACTAAAGGTAAGAGAAAAGCTACAACTACTTATCAAGTAAAAGAAGCTGAACTTAAAGTTAAATATCATAATGCCAAAGACGAAGAAGGTAATGATATTGAAGTTCCTGAAGTTACAGTTGTTTCTTCTGGTAAAGTAGAAGGTAGAGCTACTAAGAAAGATCAAGCAGTCAAGTTGATGAAGGATCTTATTAAACAAAACAAAAAGAACTATGTGATTGAGATCGTAAAAGAAATCACAGAAGGTCAAAAATTCGCTGCATATGGAGAATATACTCCTTCAAAATCAGCTGAATTAGGCAAATTTTTATTTGCTGTAGCAGACTAATTTGATTAGTAAAACTAATTATTAGGGTGGAAGATTTTCTTTCACCCTTTTTTATTCTCTAAAA
>CAZIGN010000154.1:0-3746 GCA_964538805.1 uncultured Lachnospiraceae bacterium | reverse complement strand
TCCATAATTTGATGTGTATCTCTAACTCTGCTGTCTCCTACACTATTCCAAGTCTTTGTCATTTTAACCTTCCCGCCCACTTCTTCCATTACTTCGTATTTGGATTCTTCTTGTATGCGGTGTCCTTCTGACCTAACTATATCTTTTGGTTTTCTTACTTCCTTATTTATCTTTTCTTTAAGATTTTTAGCCATTGTTGTGTAAGTATCGCCATCTTCCATACTTTTTCTTATTACTGTTTGGGTATCGTATATAAAGTTATCTTTGTGATGTTTTGTTCTTTCTTGCCACTTTCTGCCTGCTACCGATTTATTTATTAAATCTTTTTTATTTAACTTCTTTGTAATCGGTACTACACTCTCTCGACCATTTATAATAGTCTTGCTTTCTTTCTCTGTTGTCTCAAGTATTTCTTTTAATGTCTTGTTTATTATTTTGTCTAAACCTACATAAAGACCTGCTACTATCTTAGATGTGTTTTTCTCTAGTTTCTTCATACGATTGTACTTATACAGTTCGTCAAGATTTAACTGACCATCTACTTCGTATCTATCATAAACATCTCTTAAGGTTATATCTAATTCTTTAAAGGCTTTGATGTACTCTTTTTCTAACAGTTTTTCTCTACGCTTAATCAGTCTCTGATTGTACTTCTGCAAATCCTTGAAGTTCATCATCTTCACCACCAAATATATCAGAATAAGCACTAGCTTCTTCTGCTTGCCTATCTAACTCAGCTTGTACATTTTCTAGTCCTCTTAATTTACTAAATGCGTGAGATTTACTAGCTCCAGTCGACAATAACTCTTTTACCATTCTAACATTGTCTAATTCGTTAAATGGTTTGTTGTCATTAAAATGTATCTCTATAACTTTATAATCTGCCCCTTTTTCCTCATCACTTACAGTTTTAAGATTAAGCAAATTAAATATAAGTTCTAATCGTCTAACTAAAGCAGTCTTAAACTTACGTTGTTTTTGAGATATGATTTGATCAGTAGCAAATAACTTATATTTCATACTTTCACCTGACACATTCCCTGCAAAACTTTCGTCACTCATATTTGGAACTTTAGCAAACTTGTGAATTAAATTATCAAGTCCATCTTTATAATTTTTAAGTGCAGTATCGTTAATATCTTTTATTAGCCACTCTGCCCCTTGCGAGCCATTTTCTATTTTGTCAGCTAATAACACTCCATCTTCGATTAATTGCTGTACATCATCATTATCTGCATTAAGCATTCCATATAGTATTAATATAGCATTAGTGAACTCTTCAAAATCATTAGCAGTATCAGACTGTAACAAATTCATTTCGTCAATTAAAGTTAAAACTCTTTCAAAATCTCCAATCCCTTCATCATTGTTTAGAAATTCTATAACATTAACATCTTGAAAAACATTCATATATTCTTCAATTAACTTATAGTCGCTTCCTTCTTGTTCAAATTCATAAACAGTAGAAGGAGTATAAACAGTAACAGCTTTTAAGGGTTCATCACTTGTTAAATTTTCTAACGATATTAAATCTCTGATATATAAAGCCATCAAAGGACTAGGATTAATATTATCATCATAAACAAAAATAATATTCTCAGGATCTACTTCATTAAACCTCAAATTGTTTTCTTCATCTAAATATACAATCTCATAAGCTCTACCCTTTATCCCCATTAGCTTAGCTAACTCTGTATTTTCGTCTTGTTCGTCATTGTAGTCGTAAATGGAGTTAATCTCTGTAAGTGTTTCCTCGTTTTTTTTATCTGTGGTATAGCTTATTGGCTTTCCTACAAACATGCCTAAAAGTATATCTACAATATAGCTTGGATAATCTAAGGTTAATTTATTGTTTGATTTATGACTATCTTTTGTTCTATCTTGTATTTTTGCTTTTCCCTCATAATATCCTTGAAGTATTTTATATCTTTCTAGATTATTATCATGTATTTCTATAAGAGTTTTTATTAGTTCATTATTTATTTCTGTGTCTACTGGTAGTTGAATTGTCTTTGGAAGCTCTAAATACTCAGTAATATAACTATCTGCCATCATCTCACCCCTTTTTGTACATTAAAATACCTTTGTTTCTTTTGCAGCTTACTAAATTCCTTGTCCGTTAAAAGTCTTTTCATAGCTACAATATATTTTTTCTGTCTTGGATATTTGTTAGAATCTATTAATTTTCTACAAATTAAAGCTTCTTCTTTGGTGTAAAAATGAGCGTGTTGCTCATACTCTCCATATTCTCTTTTAATTAACCAACATCTTTTCATTTTAGGATAGTGATAAATTGATAAATTCATATTCTTAATTTCCTCTTACTCATTGTTCTTATCTTATACTCATCTTGTAAAGTCTCAAAAGCATATCTCATAGCATCCATTAAGTGATTCATATCGTCAATAGGTTTGTTTATCTTTTTCCCAAACCTATCCTCATCCCATTGATAATTAGATATTTCAGTAATAAAGTTATTGCACTTAGGATGTATGACAATCTTATAATTTTGTAATTTCTGAATTCCATTATTTACACTGTCTTTTCCTTTTTTAGCCCCTTTAATTCTCGACAAACCTAATCTTTTAAGTTCATCAATCGACTTAGGTTCTGCACTATCAGCAGTAATTAAATCGTTCTTAAAACCCATTTCAGTAAGTTTATTGTATATATCTTGATTGCTCATTCCTTTTTGATAAAGTTCGTCAAAAACATAAATAGTCGCATTTTCTTTATCTAATTGGCCACAGAAAAAAGCTGTAGGGTCGTTAGTATATCCAAAGTCTAATCCAAAATAAGTCGGTAAGTCTTTAATTTCAAAAGGTTTTACTTCCCAATTTTCATATATAAGTCCTTCAACAATTCCCCACTCACCAAGTCCAGCGACTTTATACCTTTTTGGATTGTGTAATCTCATTCTTTCAAACATTCTTTTATCTGATTGGTCTAGCCACTCATTACATAAATAATTAGTAGTAATAGCTAACACTTCATCATCTTCTACATCAAAAAAACGCTCTTTTATCCAATGTCTTTCATTCCAAGGATTGAGCGTTAATGTAATTTGTTTATATAAGTTTCTTGGAGTTTTCCCCCTTATTGATTCATCTAGCATATTAAAATCAGATTCATTCATTATTTCATATGCTTCTTCTATCCACAAAAAGTTTAAATATCCTTCTTCTACCGAAACAGATGCCACTTTCAAAGGATCATCAAGACCTCTAAATAATATCTTCTGTCCCGTGGGAATATAAGTAAGTTCTAGGGGATTAGTCGTAGCTTTCCAGTATCTTTCTACCTTAAGCCTGTTGATTGCCCATTTCAGCTGTGCAAAACAAGAATCTTTAATAGTTCTATAAACTTTTCTAACTACTAATCCATTAGTCTTTGGATATTTCATAATATTATAGATTAAATTCATTGCAGTTGTTGTAGATTTCTTACTTGCTCTAGATCCTTTTACAACTCTGTATCTTCCTTTAAAGTTCCAATAATCAGCATAGCCTTTGCCTACAACTTCAGGTAAGTATATTTCACTCAAGGTCATCAGCACCTTTTATAATCACTGGTTCTGTTAATGTTAAGTTTGTGTTTTCAGTCCATAAACTGTATCTTTTACCTAACAGTTCAGCTGCCTTGGTTTTATTAGCAATAGTCGGAGGTATCTCGATTAATTCTTGTTCTCCTGTCATAGTATATTTAAGTATCTTCTCAGTTTCTTCTTCTCTAATCACTCTAGTAAG
>CAZIGN010000153.1:0-3756 GCA_964538805.1 uncultured Lachnospiraceae bacterium | reverse complement strand
AAATTGCATTTATAAATTACATGAATAAATCATAATCTTCTTGACAAGCTCAAAATAGGTGGCTATAATAAGTAGGCGTGTAAAAGGACGTATTATTTTTCTTATGCACTTAAAGTCATAAATATTATGACCAAAAAACAATATTTCATAATCAGGAGGTGAAAAAGGAATGCCTACATTTAACCAATTAGTAAAACAGGGAAGATCTGTTGTTGTTAAAAACTCTACAGCTCCAGCTCTTAACAGAAGCTTTAACTCTTTAAAGAAGAAAGCTTCAACACAAGCAGCTCCTCAAAAGAGAGGTGTTTGTACTGCAGTAAAGACAACTACACCTAAGAAGCCAAACTCGGCTCTTAGAAAGATTGCAAGAGTTCGTCTTTCAAACGGAATGGAAGTAACTAGCTATATCCCAGGAGAAGGCCACAACCTACAAGAACATAGTGTTGTACTTATCCGTGGAGGAAGAGTTAGAGATCTACCAGGTACAAGATATCACATCATCAGAGGAACACTTGATACTGCTGGTGTAGCTAAAAGACGTCAGGCTCGCTCTAAATATGGTGCGAAGAGACCTAAAGAAGCTAAAAAGTAGTAACAGAATAATCACAGGTTGAATGAAAAAGTGCCCGGATTTAGAATATTGTTTTTATGGTTTACATTAGATAATTTTTTAACCGTGCGCGAACACAATCACAAGTGAGTACCGTTGATTTAATTAAAATTTATTAAGGAGGGAAGCACCGTGCCACGTAAAGGACATACTCAAAAAAGAGACGTATTAGCAGATCCAATGTACAACAGTAAAGTAGTTACTAAGCTTGTAAACAACATCATGTTAGATGGTAAAAAAGGCGTAGCTCAAAAGATTGTATATGGAGCATTTGAAAAGATGGCTGAAAAAGCAGGAAAGCCAGCTGTAGAAGTATTTGAAGAAGCAATGAACAACATTATGCCTGTGCTAGAAGTAAAAGCAAGACGTATTGGTGGAGCAACTTATCAGGTACCAATCGAAGTAAGACCAGAAAGAAGACAAGCATTAGCACTTCGCTGGATAGCATTGTATTCACGTAAAAGAGGCGAGAAGACAATGGAAGATAGACTAGCAAATGAACTTCTTGATGCAGCAAACAGTACAGGAGCTGCAGTTAAAAAGAAAGAAGACATGCATAAGATGGCAGAAGCTAACAAAGCATTTGCACATTATAGATTCTAAGAAGGAGGAATAAACCTTGGCTGGAAGAGAATACCCGTTAGAAAGAACCAGAAATATTGGTATTATGGCTCATATTGATGCTGGTAAGACAACATTATCAGAGCGTATACTTTATTATACTGGTGTTAATTATAAAATTGGTGATACTCATGAAGGAACTGCTACTATGGACTGGATGGAGCAGGAACAAGAAAGAGGTATCACTATTACTTCTGCAGCCACAACATGTCATTGGACCCTTAGAAAAGGGACTGAGATTGATCCTAGTGCTCAACCTCACCGTATCAACATTATTGATACTCCAGGACACGTTGACTTTACTGTAGAAGTTGAGCGTTCGTTAAGAGTGCTCGATGGTGCTGTAGGTGTATTCTGTGCAAAAGGCGGAGTTGAGCCTCAATCAGAAAACGTATGGCGTCAAGCTGATAAGTACCATGTACCAAGAATGGCATTTATCAACAAGATGGATATTATGGGAGCAGATTTCTATAATGCTGTTGAGATGATAAAGACAAGACTTGGAAAGAATCCTGTTCCGATTCAATTACCAATAGGTAAAGAAGACGAATTCAAAGGTATTATTGATCTATTTGAAATGAAAGCTTACATCTATAATGATGATAAAGGCGAAAACATTGACGTAATTGATATTCCTGAAGACATGAAGGAACAAGCAGAATTATATAGACAAGATATGGTTGAAAAGATAAGTGAAACTGATGATGAACTTATGATGATGTATCTTGAAGGTGAAGAACCTACTAATGAACAGCTTAAGGCTGCTCTTAGAAAAGCTACTTGTGATGTTAAGATTATACCAGTTTGTTGCGGTACAGCTTACAGAAACAAAGGTGTTCAAAAGTTATTGAACGCAGTAGTAGAATATATGCCAGCTCCAACAGACATCCCAGCTATTGATGGTGTTGATGAAGACGGTAATGAAGTAGTAAGACATTCATCAGATGATGAACCTTTTGCTGCTCTTGCATTTAAGATTATGGCTGATCCATTCGTTGGTAAGCTTGCATTCTTTAGAGTATACTCTGGTTCTGTTAATTCAGGATCATACATACTAAATGCTACAAAAAACAAAAAAGAACGTGTTGGTCGTATCCTTCAGATGCATGCTAACACAAGACAAGAATTAGACAAAGCATATGCTGGTGATATCGCTGCTGCTGTAGGCTTTAAGTTTACAACAACAGGTGACACAATTTGTGACGAAAAAGCTCCGGTTATTCTTGAATCTATGGAATTCCCAGAACCAGTTATTGAGCTTGCAATTGAGCCAAAGACTAAGGCTGGACAAGGTAAACTTGGTGAATCATTAGCAAAACTTGCTGAAGAAGATCCTACATTTAGAGCTCATACTGACCAAGAAACTGGTCAAACTATCATCGCAGGTATGGGTGAACTTCATCTTGAAGTCATCGTAGACAGATTATTACGTGAATTTAAAGTAGAAGCAAATGTTGGTGCACCACAAGTTGCTTATAAAGAAACATTTACTAAAACTGTTGAAGTTGACAGTAAATATGCTAAACAATCAGGTGGACGTGGACAATACGGACACTGTAAAGTTAGATTTGAACCAATGGATGCAAACAGTGAAAAAACATTTGAATTCGTTTCAGAGGTTGTTGGTGGATCTATTCCTAAAGAATATATTCCTGCTGTTGGTAATGGTATCCAAGAAGCAACAAAAGCTGGTATACTTGCTGGATTTCCAGTACTTGGTATTAAAGCAACTGTTTATGATGGTTCATACCATGAAGTTGACTCAAGTGAAATGGCCTTCCACATCGCTGGTTCTATGGCATTTAAAGATGCTATGAACAAAGGTGGTGCTTGTATATTAGAGCCTATCATGAAAGTTGAAGTAACAATGCCTGAAGAATACATGGGTGATGTTATTGGAGATATTAACTCTCGCCGTGGACGTATCGAAGGAATGGAAGAAATCGGCGGAGGAAGAATGGTAAAAGCTTATGTACCTCTTTCTGAAATGTTTGGCTATTCTACAGATCTTCGTTCAAAGACTCAGGGTCGTGGAAACTACTCAATGTTCTTTGATAAATACGAACAAGTTCCAAAATCTGTTCAAGAAAAGATTGTTGCGAACAAATCTAAATAAGTAAAATGTTTTAAGGTTTAAAAAATGGGCTTGAAAATGTTTATATTATGAAATATAATCAGAATTAACCCGTTCAAAAATAAAATTTGTTAAATATTTTAAGGAGGATTTTTAAAATGGCTAAAGCTAAATTCGAAAGAAACAAACAACACTGTAATATCGGAACCATTGGTCACGTAGATCATGGTAAAACTACTTTAACAGCTGCTATTACAAAGACATTAAATCAAAGATTAGGAACAGGTTCTGCTGTAGCGTTCGATCAAATCGATAAAGCTCCAGAAGAAAAAGAAAGAGGTATTACTATCTCTACATCTCACGTTGAATATGAATCAAAAAAGAGACATTATGCTCACGTTGACTGCCCAGGACATGCTGACTATGTTAAGAACATGATCACTGGTGCTGC
>CAZIGN010000152.1:0-3771 GCA_964538805.1 uncultured Lachnospiraceae bacterium | reverse complement strand
ACCATTTGCAATATTCCGCCAGCTTTATAATATTCTTTTTCAATAGCAGAATCAAACCTTACCTTGGCTTTTATTTCTTTGACTTTTCTATTAGTATCTTCTATTAATATACTAGCTATATTGTCATTAATTTCTATTATTGAGAATTTTTCATTTCCTACTATATCAAGTGTTTCTTTGGTTTCACCTTCTAAAAACTGTAATGGCAATATTCCCATCATAACTAGATTAGATCTATGAATTCTTTCATAACTTTCTGCAAGTACTACTTTTACCCCTAGCAAATAAGGTCCTTTAGCTGCCCAGTCTCTTGACGAACCCATACCATAATCTTTTCCCGCTATAACAAGAAGTGGTGTTTTGTCTTTTTTGTACATTTCACAGGCTTCAAATATAGACATCTTTTCATTTGTTGGCCAATGCATTGTATATCCGCCTTCTGTATTTTTGAGAATTTCATTTTTTATTCTTATATTTGCAAATGTACCTCTTACCATAACCTCATGATTGCCACGCCTTGAACCATAAGTATTAAAATCCTCAACTTTAATATTATGTTCTAATAAATATTTTGCTGCTGGTGACTCTATTGCAATATTGCCTGCTGGTGATATATGATCAGTAGTTACTGAATCCGAAAACAATGCTAAAACTCTCATATTTTTTAGTTCATTTACATTATTGCTTGTTTTAATATCAAAAAATGGCGGTTTTCTAATATAGGTAGACTCTTCTTTGAATAAAAAATTGCCTTTATCTTTTTGTTTGACTTTGTCCCACATAATATCTTTTTTTGAGCTCATTTCACCATAGACTTCTTTATATAATGAAGGCGTAACTACTTTTGCTACTAGTTCATTAATCTCCGTACTAGTTGGCCATATGTCTTTTAAATATATATTTTTATTATCTTTGCTAATTCCTATTGGTTCATTTAATAAATCAATACTTATATTGCCTGCTATTGCATATGCAATAACAAGTGGAGGTGATGCTAAATAATTAGCCTTTACTGCCTGATGAATTCTTCCTTCAAAGTTTCTATTGCCTGATAAAACTGAGGCTACTATCAATTCATTATCTTTAATAGCTTTTTCAAGACTTTCATCAATCGGACCTGAGTTGCCAATACAAGTTGCACATCCATAACCAGCATTTGTAAAACCTAATTTGTCAAGATATGGAACTAGACCTGCTTTTTCTAAATACTTAGTAACAACCCTAGAACCAGCTGTTAGTGAAGTCTTAACATATGATGGCACCAAAAGATTTAATTCTACGGCTTTTTTTGCCACTAAACCTGCTGCTATCATAACAAAAGGATTAGATGTGTTAGTACAAGAAGTTATTGCCGCTATAACTATAGAACCATTCTTTATACTAACTGTATTATTATCTTTTATTGTAACATCAATTTCTTTGTCACTAGTAAATGTTTCGTCAAATTCTTTTTTCATATTTTCAAGTAATATTCTATCTTGCGGTCTTTTAGGACCTGCTAGAGAGGTAGTAATCTCGCTCAAATCTATCTCTATAACCTCGGAATATGTAGGTTCATTTAATTCATCAAAATACATTGAATTAGCTTTTAAATACTCTTTTATAACATTTATTTCATCATCACTTCTATTAGTCAATTTTAAATATGTTAGTGTTTCATCATCAACAGGGAAAAATCCACAAGTTGCACCATATTCAGGAGACATATTTGCAATAGTTGCTCTATCAGATAATGATAGGTTCTTATAGCCTTCACCAAAAAACTCAACAAAACATGAAACCACACCGACTTCTCTTAATCTTTGTGTAACACTTAGTGCTATATCTGTAGCATTAGAGCCTTCCTTAAGTTCTCCTTTTATCTTTACACCTACAACTTTAGGAATTGGTATATAAGAAGGTTGTGAAAGCATCGCAGCTTCAGCTTCTATTCCTCCAACGCCCCAGCCTAGAACACCTAATCCATTTATCATTGTAGTATGCGAATCAGTACCAAAGAGCGTATCAGGGTATAATATAGTTTCATAATCATTTTTATCTTTCATAACTACATCTGCAATGTATTCTAAATTAATCTGATGAATAATTCCAACAGATGGCGGAATTATCCTTACTCCTTTAATATTGCCTTCTGCATGAGATAAAAACTCATATCTTTCTTTATTTCTTTCATATTCTTTTTTTAAATTAATCTCATAAGAATCTTCATTTCCAAAGCTATCAACTTGTAAAGAGTGATCAATTATCAGATCAACAGGTACGGTTGGCTTTATAGTATTTTCTAAACCTTTTTCTTCCATTGCTAAGCCCATAGCAGTAATATCTAATATTGCAGGAACTCCTGTAAAATCTTGTAGTATTACTCTTGAAGGTAAAAATGGAATCTCTTTTTTTTCTGCATTCTCACTAAAGTTTAATATTGCTTCTAAGTGTTCATTAGTAACAACTAAACCGTCTAACTTTCTAATAATTCCTTCTAATAATATCCTTATAGAATAAGGCATTTTTTTAATATCTTTAATTCCCGATTTATTAATATCATAAAAGGTATAATTCTTGTTATTTATTATTACATTACTTTTAAAATCCATGTCTTTTATCTTCCTTTCTAATTTTTTTCACTTTTTATATACACCTTTTATTCCCACATGTTATTCTTATATTCTTCTAATAACAAAAGGATCTTTGGTGTACAGCGCTTACCACCACAAGGACCACTTCCTGCACCTGTAAGTTTTCTTACTTCTTCGAGTGTTGTTGCTCCTTGTCTTATTACTTTTTTAAAGGTGGATCTAGGAATAGCTTTACAAATACACACCTTTGTCATCTTATCAATTATTTCTTGCTGCAAATCACTCATATTCTGCTCCTTTTTAATAAATTTATGTAATATAATTGTCTAATAATTAAGTAAAAACTTTATATTTGTCTTTAATATTTTAATCATATCTTTTTTCCCTACATTTTGTCAACCGTTGTTTCCTCTAATTTATCAAGCAATTAAAACATATTTTAGCTCTAATACATTGCTATTTTAACAAAAATTAGTTATTATTATTTTATTGATATATTTTGTTTCTTATCAAAAACTATATTAAAATGTGAGGAGATTTTATTTATGAAAAAGAATTGTATTGTAGCTCAATCTGGGGGACCTACTTGCGCAATTAATGCTAGTTTAGCTGGTGTAGTAGATGCAGCCGTAAAATCAAATGAATTTGATACCGTTTATGGTTCATTACATGGAATTGAAGGCATCTTAAAATCAGAATACCTTAATCTTACTGATTTTGCTAATGCTAATGAAGAAAACATAGGAATATTAAGACAAACACCTGCAATGTATCTAGGTTCATGCAGATTTAAGTTACCTACTGTTACTGAAAAACCTGAATTTTATCAAGATGTATTTAAAGAGTTTGAAGCTAAAAATGTAGGAGCATTCTTTTATATTGGTGGTAACGATTCAATGGATACAGTTTCTAAGCTTTCAGCATATGCTAAAGAGATTGGCAGTGACATTAAAATTATCGGTGTTCCAAAGACTATTGATAACGATTTAGTATTAACAGACCATACACCTGGTTTTGGTTCTGCCGCTAAATATATTGCAACTACTATATTAGAAATAGCTCATGATACATTTATATATCAACCAAAAAGTGTTACTATAGTTGAGATTATGGGGCGTGACGCAGGTTGGTTAACTGCTTCTTCTGTTCTTGCAAGAAATGCTTATCAAACTGCTCCACATCTTATCTATCTACCTGA
>CAZIGN010000151.1:0-3810 GCA_964538805.1 uncultured Lachnospiraceae bacterium | reverse complement strand
GTTTTTGAGCTTCAGTTTGTAATTGTTGCATTTGTTGATCAGCTTGTTCAAGTTGCTGTTGCATCTGCATCATTCCTCCTGCTTCTTCTCTTTTTCTCTTAAGAGCAGTTTTAACATCTTGTTTCATTTTAGTAAGACTTTTAGAAGTAATAATATCAATAACAATTTCTGGATCAATATTATTATTTTTAGTAAATTCAAAACTAAGTTGTTTAAGAGTTTCTGCTTCTTGTATAATTTCAGATGTTTCAGAGATATGTATATCAAAATCAGTTACAGTATAGTGTTCTGGTAAAGCAGTAAAGACTTTATTAAGTCTATCACCTAGTACAAGAGTTCCTGTTATTCCTTTTTTATAAACAACTTTACACACATCTAATATATCTAATAACATTTCTCTTGTCATTAAATCCATCATATAAAAATACTGTTTAGTAATATGTGTAGATTGCCTTATACCTACTTGTACATTTGTAACTGCATCTCGTTGTTCTATACCTCCAAGTTTTTCTCTAAATACTCCAGTAATAGAGCTACAAGTCATTTCAATTCTTTCCAAAGCCATATCTAAGGCTTGCATAGCATTAAATTCTATAGTATCGTCATACCCACCAAAAGTAGTATTCATTGGAGGCATGCCTTCTTGTGAAGAGTCTATAATAGCAATACCTTGTTTTTTATAAGCTTTTCACTTCATTAATTTTTCTGCAAGATCAGTTCCTAAAACATTTGGAAGATATGCTAAATCAATCCAATCCCCTTTTGATCCTGACTCAGATATTAAATTATCTTTATAAAAATTAATTACATCTCATTTATCTTGTAAACTGGCAGTAGATAGAATTAAAGAAAAAGGATTTCCATTTCTGTCTGAATAGAATACTCCATTAACAGATAGAGTACAATTTGTAGGGTCACTAACTGTTCTTGTAACATTCTTTACTTTACCTATTAAAATATATATTTCTGCTCCAATTCTTATACCTCTATATCTATTAGTTATAAACTTACCATTTTCCTCATCTACTTGTAATCACTCTACATCATAAACTGGGAATCTTCTTAATTTAAAACCAGAGTTAAAATTATATAAAGGTGTAACTTCAAATCCTCCTAATATACCATCTGAATCTGGATCTGCAACTCCTATTACAGAGTCTCCAAAATTTCTTATATAAGATGATTCATTTGATTTTAAAACGCTAGATTCTAAAGAATCTATATCTTCTCTAGATAATAAATCTCCATAGTTTCTTAAGATTTCATTTTTAGTCATATAATCTCTAATAACAACTCTTTGTGAGTGTTTATGAAATTTTGAATAAAAATTTCTGTCAAGGAAAGTATGTAAAGGATTAAGTATTCTTAGTTCTACATTATGTTTAGAAGGACTCTCTAAAGTTCTATAATAACAAGTACCTGTTACTAGTAAATCAGTTAAAAGTATTTTTCTATTATTTACAAAATCTATATCTCTATTTTGCATAGATCAGTCTACCACATTTTGTGCAGCAATTTCAAATTCTGAAATAAAATTATCTTCCAGACTTGCTTGAAGATCATCTAATTCTTGAGATAGTTTTGGATTAGAAGTTTGTTCTCCTTTAATTATACTTCTTAAATGTTCCTTTATTTTATCCTCTAAAGCAGCATTTACATAAGATAATCTATCTTGATTTATTCTGGATAAAGTCTTTTCATCCTTACAAGATACTTTTGGAACTACAGGTATTGTTAAATACTCTCCTACTAAAACATCTACATGCTTTCTTACTAAAGGAACAAATTCAACTGAGGTAGGAGTACCTATACCGTAATTCTCTTCTAAATGTCTAAATTGTTCAGGATCTCGTTTGCCATGATAATAATTATAAGCTTTAATTAGTTTTACTTTTTCATAAACTAATTCAGTTATAGCTTTATCAATACATTCTATTAAGTCCTGTTCTTTTTCGCTATATTTCATATTTTGTCAACTTGGTATCTTTTCTTCTTACCTGATAAAAATAAGTCCTCATATAATTTCTAGTTCTAAGCTCTTCATATATGAAATCTAGAAACTCTTGAGGGTCATTTGTTTGTAGACTAATTGTTGTAGGTATTAAATCATTAGGTACGCCTAATAAAAGAGTATAAATCCCATTCTCAAATTTTACCTCTAGTCTATTTTTATATTCCGCTTTATATATATTTCTAATATAATCACGAATCTTGTGGATTAATTCTTCCATTGGTATTTTTTTCTTGTTCTGTTAAAGGAATAGGACCATAATGTTTGTATCCTTTATTATCGGTTCACCATCCAAAGTCTCTAAATTTTTTTGATATTTCTTCTTTCTCTACAGGTTTCTTAAATGATATTTCTTCATCAGCCAATTCAGTCATCTGCATAGCAGCAACAATGTCAAATTGTTTTTTCTTTTCATCAGAGTAGTTAAGTAGCTGTTCTAACATTTCTCTAAATCGAATTGTATGAGAGTAGTCTAGACAAAAGTCATATACTAATTCTCTGCCGTGATTAATAGTTTTTTCATTTGAAGGAGCTCCATACATATTAGGGTTGGATCTAGAAACATCAGCTAATGTAGCTCTAGGTCTTTTCATAAGAAGATGCATATATTTTTTATCTCTAAAATAAGTAAGAATAGCTGTTCTAGTAGATTCAAGTACAGCTTTTGCATTATAGTATATTAGAAGCTTAGCAGCATTTTCATAAGCTTCTCTAGGATCTCTTGGTCTATCCTTATACATTGCTACGTACTGTGGATCTACTAATCCATATATTCTTCTCTTTATAAGAATACAAAAATCAGATAATTTACTTTGGTCTGTAGTGGCAGAGTCTTTTGAACCAATGTCAATAGAGTCAATTCCTCCTACATATAAATTATTAAATCCTTCTCCTGATTCACCTAACATAGGTTGCTCAGTTATATATATATTTCCTTGAGGGTCATCTCTTCATTTTACTTTACCAGTTCTATCTCCTTCTTTGTTTATTTCTCAAGTGAGAAAACCTCTTTTAGGAGGGTCTACTGTTCTGTAAACTTCTAGTTCAGTTAGCTGTTCAGCTAGTTCTTCTCTAGGAAACATATTATCTTCTTTCTGAATAAGAGCTTCTTCTATAGTGAAACAATACTCAGCTTGATAATCAATTAAGTCTTTAGGATCATCTGCTCTTTTTCTTCTTTCTGCATTATATCATTCTATAGCTGCATTTCTATCACAGTATCCTCTTTTATCTACAAGGTCATATACCACTCTATATGCAGGTATAAAAAGTCCTGTAATTTTATAAGAACCATCTTGAGTAAAATTGTGTCTTACAGGTAGAATATTATATGCTTCTGGATTAGTTGTCATCTTTTTTAAGCCTTCCATAGATCCAGCTTTAGAAGATCCACCAGTTCCAAAGGCAATTCGTCTACCAACACGTTTACCTCCAAGTACAGTAATAAGAGCTTCTCCTTTTACTCATTTTTTAATAAGGTTTAGGTCTGCTCCTGCTTCTTCATATATTAATGTTTGAACACGGTCTCCTCTTAATTTATCAGGTTCATCTACAATCATACCTTCTATTTCAGACATATGACCAGCTTCTGATAAATCTTTATTTTTCTTAGATGCTCTTTTATGAGTTTTAGTATTAATAACCATTCTAACTCTTTTAAATGCACCTTCAGTATTTTCATTAAGTCAATCTAATTGATATCATATCTTTAATAAAGTAGGATCAAGGTGGTTTTTAGTAGCAGCGGTAACAAGTATTCTATAATTAGGAATCATAGTATATGGATTGGCTGAAAAAGA
>CAZIGN010000150.1:0-3870 GCA_964538805.1 uncultured Lachnospiraceae bacterium | reverse complement strand
GATTTTTCCCTATCAACAACTTCTGGTACTGTTACAGTAAATGCCCCAGTTGAAGCTTCATCTGACAATTTTCTATCATCATTAGAAGTGTTTGCAGTATATGAAGATGATAGCACCAAGGTATTAGGTTTATCACCTTCATTTTCAAAAGATACTTTAGAATATGCTCTAAGTGTTGAAGCAGAAGTAAAGAAGTTATCTGTAATAGCAAGTGCTGCAGATAAAAAGGCTAGGGTTACTATAATAAAAGATACTCTAGAAACAGGAGAAAATACTACAACAGTAAGAGTGACTGCAGAAAATGGAAATAAAAGAGATTATATAATAAAGACAAAAAAAGCGCTTAGCGAACAACAATCAACACCAGATATAATAATTGATGTAAATGGAAAAAGTGCCAATGTTATATCGGACTTTGATAATTCAATAGTTCCAGAGGGCTTTGTAACATTTAAGTCAGAGTATAAAGATTCACCTGTTTATATGATGAAAAATAACGAGACAGGTGTAGTTTTAATGTACGTAAGCATAGAAGAAACTCTAAGCCTATATATTTATGATGATGACAAAATATATCCATTTGTAACTTTTAATTACAATAATCAAACATATACAATACTTGAGATTCCAGAAAATGTTTCTTTAGTAAGCACTTATAGAAAAGATAGGTTTACTATAAATGAAAAAAGTGTAGAAGCATTTATATATGCGGATAAAGAAGAGTATTATATTTTGTATGCGATCAACAAAAATGGCGAAAAAGGTTTGTATGTACTTGATGCTAAAGAGAATTCTTTTCAAAGGATGTTATTGATAGATCTAACAAAAGAAGATGTGATTTCAATTGAAAAATTAGAGGAGTATAAAAATGCTTCAAAAGGCGTAGTAACAAAAGATAAAGTAGAAGAAAATGAAGACAATATGTATTTAATAATAATTATGACTTGTCTTATTATAGTTCTTTTATTTGCGTATGTAGCGACAAGCATAAAATACAAAAAGAAATTATCTGAAACTTCCAAATCACTTGACGAAAAGACAGAAAACAAGGATAATAGTAGTAATAATAGTCAGGATAGTGAAGTAGGTAAAGAAGATTCTTTAAATGATTCTGAAAAAGAAACCTTTATAAAAGAAGAAGTAATTAAAAAAGAAGAAACATTTACCAAAAAAGATATATTAGTAAAAGAAGACAATAAGATAGAAAATAAAAAAGACGGTCTAACAAAAAAAGATTATCCAGATGATAAAGATACTGATATAGCATCAGCTATAGATAACAAAGATGATTATATTAATATTGATATATTTGAAGACGATGATATATTTCCTGACTATAAATAATTATAGAAAGTGAGTGATTTAAAGTGAGAGATAAATTTACAAAGACAGCCGCGAAGGCATTAGATATAGCCAAAAAATCATCAAAGACTCTTGAACATGGATACATTGGCACAGAACATTTACTTATAGGATTAGTAAAATCAAGCGACGGTGTAGCAAGTGTTATACTTTCTAATTATGGAATTAATGAAGATAAACTTATGGATCTTATTAATAGATTAACTTCACCAGTACAACCAATTCAAGTTAAAGAGCCAGAAGGTTTTACACCAAAATCAAACGAAATATTAGAACAAGCAGCTAAAGAAGCTGTAAAGTTTTCTAGTGAACAAATAGGTACTGAACACATTTTAATAGCAATGATAAAAGATATGGATTGTACAGCTTATAGATTGTTATTTGCATTAGAAGTTAATGTGCAAAAGCTTTATTATGATATTATTTTTGCGATGGGCCAGGATGCAATGAAGTACAAAGATGATATTAATATTCAAAAGCAACAAAAACAAAGAAGTCAAAGTATTCTTGAACAATACAGCAGAGATTTGACAGAGATGGCAAGACTTGGTGAATTAGATCCAGTTATCGGACGTGAAGAAGAATTAGAAAGAATGATTCAGATTTTAAGCAGAAGAAACAAGAATAATCCTTGCCTTGTTGGTGAACCTGGTGTTGGTAAGACTGCTATTGTTGAATTATTAGCGCAAAAGATAATTACAGGTGAAGTACCAGATACTATAAAAAACAAGCTTTTATTTACCTTAGATATATCAGCAATGGTTGCTGGTTCTAAGTATAGAGGAGAGTTTGAAGAAAGAATTAAAAAGATAATTGCAGAAGTAAGAGAAAGAGGAGATATCCTTTTATTTATAGATGAGATTCATACTATAATAGGAGCTGGTGGTGCAGAAGGTGCAATCGATGCATCAAACATACTAAAGCCATCACTTGCAAGAGGTGAGATTCAATTAATAGGAGCAACAACACTTCAAGAATTCAGAAAATATTTTGAAAAAGATGCTGCCTTAGAGAGAAGATTTCAACCTGTAAAAGTTGAGGAACCAACCTCAGAACAAACAGTAGCAATACTTAATGGATTAAAAGAAAAGTATGAACAACATCATAGAGTAGTAATTTCAAAAGAAGCTATTGATAATGCAGTTAAACTTGCAGATAGATATATAAATGATCGTTTTCAACCAGACAAATCAATAGACTTAATAGATGAGGCTTCATCAAAAGTTAGATTAGTGGCATTTACACCACCAAAAGAACTCGTTGAGATGAAAAAAGATTATGAAGCCTTAGAGGTAGAAAAGGAAAATTCTATAAAAGTTAATGACCTTGAATTGGCATCAGAAGTTCTTAAAAAACAAAAAGCATTGTTGATGCAGCTAAAAAGATCAGAAGCAAGATGGGAAAAGACTAAAAAAGCTAAACCACCAATCGTTACGGACAATGATATAGCAGAAGTGGTTGCAAAATGGACTAAGATACCAGTTAAAAAGCTTGAACAAGAAGAAACTAAAAAGCTATTAAAGCTTGAAGAAACACTACATAAAAGAGTAATTGGCCAAGAAGAAGCTGTCAAATCACTTGCTAGAGCAATAAGAAGAGGAAGAGTAGGACTTAGAGATCCTAAAAGACCAATTGGTTCATTCTTATTCTTAGGACCTACAGGTGTTGGAAAGACTGAATTATCTAAAGCTTTAGCAGAAGCTATGTTTGGTACTGAACAATCTATTATTAGAGTAGATATGTCTGAATATATGGAAAAACACAGTGTTTCTAAGCTTATAGGATCACCACCAGGTTATGTAGGTTATGAAGAAGGTGGACAATTAAGTGAAAAAGTTAGAAGAAATCCATATTCAGTAATCTTATTTGACGAGATAGAAAAAGCACATCCAGATGTATTTAATATTCTTCTTCAAGTATTAGATGATGGTCACATAACTGATGCTCAAGGCAAAAAGATTGATTTTAAAAACACTGTAATAATAATGACATCTAACGCAGGAGCACAAAGAATAGTACAACCTAAAACATTAGGCTTTGCAGGCAATGAAAGTGAAAAGCAAGATTATGAAGATATGAAAAAGGGTGTAATGGAAGAGATTAAAAAGTTATTTAAACCAGAATTTATCAATAGAATTGATGAGATAATGGTATTCCATGCTCTTAACAAAGACAATATCGCAAGTATTAGCAAGATTATGATAAAAGAAATATCCGATAGAACAAAAGAACAGATGGATATTACGCTACATTTAACACCACTTGCATTTGAGTTGTTGCTTGAAAAAGGTTATGACAAAAAATACGGTGCAAGACCACTAAGAAGATCAATACAGAATCTACTTGAAGACACGTTAGCAGAGGAAATATTAATCGGTAAGATAAAAAGTGGTAATAAAGTTACTATAACAGCTAAAGATAAGGAACTTAAATTTACAGTGAAATAAGTAGCAATTTTATCTGTTATACATTATAATTAAACTAATCAAAAGTATTGGTTACGCAATA
>CAZIGN010000149.1:0-3893 GCA_964538805.1 uncultured Lachnospiraceae bacterium | reverse complement strand
AAAAGCTCAAAAAGGAGCTAAATTAGTTGCTTCCAAAGATGATAGACAAGTAAATGTGATCCCAGAAGGAGCATTTCATTCTAGAAAAAATAATCTTCCTGATGAAATAGCAGAACACGTTACACCTAAAGGAATACCCGTAGTTTCTGAAGAAGAGGGAGGACTTTTAAAACAGCATGCTGAGATTGAGAGAAATGAAATAATCTTTCATAAAGAAGCTACTGAGACCATGGAGGAATTGTTAGAAAAATACAATAACGCCAAGGATCAAAAAGAAAAAGATGCCATAGCTATAAAGTGTGGTAAATATATTACTAAAGAAATATTAGTAAATACAGATGATAGAACAGGATTAATTGACAGTATAAAATAAGATGGACTACTTAAAACATAAACTAGCTAATGAATACATAGCTAAATATAAAAAAGGAAGTAAAATACATATTAAGCCTGAAAATAGAGGTAAATTTACTGATTATTGTGGAGGTAAAGTAACTTCTGAATGTATAACAAAAGGGAAAAAAAGCAATGATCCTAAGATAAGAAAAAGAGCTACTTTTGCCGATAATGCAAGAAAATGAAAACATCTGAAAGGAGGAATTTTAGAATGATTAAATTAGCAGAATACAAACCTTTAGAACCATCCATGCCTTTTATAGGGAGAAGAGAGCCAGAAGAAACTTTTTCTACTGAAACTATTCCTACTGATACTCCTGCTACTCCTACTATACCATCCATTTCAGGCAATATTGACTGGAGTGCGAGACTAAATGATTATAGAAAAACTATATTCTCTGATGAACCTTCACAACCTTCACAACCTTCACAGCCTTCTCTTGACATAAAAGGGCCGGACGAATTTGAAAGAGTGAAGGAAGAATATTTAGCAGAACATCCTGAAGATGCCGATGACGTTAAAATACTATCTCTATTAGCTAGAAGAGAATCTACTTATAATTTTGGGGCTACTAATCCTTCAGGGGCTACTGGTGTATTCCAGTTAATGCCTTTTAATTATGAAGGATATACTCAACAAGATATTATTAATAATCCTAAACTTCAATTTAAGTTAGCTGTAGATCTATTAAGAAATCAAAGAGGACAACTTGATGATGAGACTAAACAAGCAGCATACACAAGAAATTGAAATAATGAGGATCTAGATATTACCATGTGGTTAGCTGGGAGTAAAGGAGTTAGAAATTTTCTACTTAATGGACAGAATCCAAAAGATCGCAATAACATGACAATAGAAAAATATCTTAGATGAGTTAAAAGTGCTAAAAAAGGAGGCAGTTTAGATTCTGATTATGATGTTATTGAGATTGAGGATAAAAAATACTATATACAAACAGCTAGAACTGAAAAAGAAAAAAACATTGGGTTATCTAACAGAGATAGTTTACCAGAAGATGAAGGTATGCTGTTTGTTATAAATAACGATGAAAAAGATGAAGATGGTTTAGTATGGTTTACAATGAAAGATACTAAATTTCCTTTAGACATAATTTTTATAAATGAAGATTTAGAAGTAGTACAAGTAAGTAAAGGAGAGCCTATGAGTGAAACTCCTATTTATGGGCCTGGAGACTACGTTTTAGAATTAAATGCTGATTCTGAAGTTAAAATTGGAGATGATATAGAGTTTATTTCTGAAAAAGAGGTAAATAAAAAAATGATAGTATTAGATACAGAAGGAAATCCTCAGATGACATTAGATGGAGGAGAAAGGATAATGAGTATTAAAAATACAAAGACTTTGATTAAATTCGCTAAAAAAGCCTATGTAACTAATAATGATAATGACTATAAAGCTCTAGGAAAAAGAGTATTCAAATTTTTGGAGACGCAAAACAATGCGACTCCCGAATATGTTTAATTAATTAATTAATATTTAAAAATGAAAGTTAAAAAGTTTCAACAAGGTGGGCCAATGCCTGCTGAAGGTGCTCCTGCAGGTGCACAGCCAGGAGCAGAACAAATGGCTCCAGAAGAACAGATTATGATGATGGCTCAAGAAATTGTTCAACAATTGGGTCCAGAAGGAGCAGCTATGTTAGCAGAAGCTATTATGATGATGCTTCAACAAGGTGCAGCTCCTCAACAAGCTCCAGCTTATGCTAGAAAAGGTGGAAAATTAGTAAGAATTGGGTAGCTAACTTAAAGGGAGGCTATAATAGTCTCCCTTTTATTTTTTAAATTAAACACAATGGCATTAATAAGAAAATATAATACTGGCGGAAGTTTTGCAGATTATGTGAAAGAAAGACTTGCAAAAGGAGAGTTATCTTTAACTACAAAGTCTTACGATCCTTTACAAGAAGCTTTACTTACTTTCGATCCAAATAAATCATATGAAGGAGAAGTTAAGAAAAATTGAGCAGGCCAATATTCAGTAAACCCAGAATCGGATCCAGAATCGGCTTATGTTTATCTTGCTAATTTGTATAAAGATTATCAACAAGCTTCTCCAAGAAAAATAAATTTAACTCCAGAGGGAGGATGGGGGCCTAATGAAAGGTCAATAGGAACATTATTAGAACATATAACTAAAAAAGACTATGCTGGTAATGAAGACTATGCTATTAGACAAATTGCCAGAATGAAAGACAATAATCAAGTAAAAAAGTATATTGTTGAAAAATCTAAAGAATTGGCTGATGACTATTTATCAAAAGCATACCAAAATCCTACTGATTCATGAGCAAATTTAGAGGACATTAAAACTACTAGAGATATATTAGCTTCTATAAACACAGATGCTGATATAAGTGAAGAAGACTGGGAAAAAGTAGCTGCTTTTACTGATAAGTTAGGTTGGAGAGTTAATGATTTTTTAATTTCTGACGAAACTTTAAAACAAAGAAAAGTAGATGCAGATAATAGACAAAAAGAACAAGAAAGATCTGATATAGTCAGTTATTATAATGAAAGAGGTATTACTGACGAGAATAGACAGAATCAATTATATCAAGGAGGCTATACTAACCCAGCTGATCAGTTGACTGAAAATATTAGAAAGTATCTTGAACAAAGAGGGTATAGTGCTTTTGCTAATAAAGCTGGTAATGATTATGTAGTTCTTAAAGGTAATGCATTAGCTACCGAAGGAATGGGATTAGTAACAGAAGATCAATTTTCTAATGATTACGGCAAAGCTTTCTCTATACAAAATGGTAAATTAATATTTCATAATAGAGGGCAATTACCAGAAGGATTAAAATTGCCTGAATGGGCAGACGAAGGTAATCTTAGAAGAAGGTTAATACCTTTGTCTGGAACGGCACTTCCTGGTTTATATGATTATGAAAACAGTGAATGAAAAGGTTGAAGAATATTTGGAGATTCTAATGAAAAAGCAGGAGTTCCAGCTAAAGATATACTAGGAAGAAGAGATTACACTGCTTCTATAACTTTAATAAGCCCTGATAACCAACAAACAATAAAAGCATTCAAAGAAGCAGATGGTTCTTATATAACAGAAGATGGTAGAAAGTTGCCTAAATTTACTTTTAGTGGGTTTGGGGAGAGCGAAGAAATAGTACCACTTCATTCGCAATCGTTGTATAATAGTCCTGAATATAATCATCTAGGTTGAGGAGATATTGAAGCTAATGATCCTAATGATTGATGAGAACGAAATTTTAGATGAGATAAGAATTTAAAAACCTATAAAATAGATATTAATCATCTTGAAGATGAGTTAAGTGAGTATGAAACAGAAATAGCAAAGGCTGCCTCTCGAAACAGAGATGTAGAAAATGTAAAACCTGAGAAATTAAAAACATTATTAGAAAGAGCTAAATGATTTTATAATAATGGAACAAAAGAAGAACGAGAATGGGCAATAGCTAATTTTAGTAGAATTAATAATATTTTAGCTAAAGAAGATG
>CAZIGN010000148.1:0-3930 GCA_964538805.1 uncultured Lachnospiraceae bacterium | reverse complement strand
AAAGCAATAAAAATAAAAGATCCAACGTTTTTTGTAATTGCTGATGTATGCTTATGCCAATATAAAGAAGATGGACATTGCCATATATTTAAAAACAATGGAGAAATAGATAGGTTAGAAACTTTAAAAATGCTTCAAAAGATAGCTCTAAGTTATGCAAAAGCAGGAGCAGATATGGTGGCACCTTCAGATATGATGGATAAAAGGGTTGAAGCAATTAGAAAAATTCTTGATAAAAATGAGCTTGAACATGTTGCAATTATGGCTTACTCAGCAAAATATGCATCTTCTTTTTATGGACCATTTAGAGATGCGGCGAACTCATCACCTACATTTTCTGATAGAAAAGCATACCAGATGGACTTTTCAAATAAAGAAGAAGCGTTAAAAGAAATATTGTTAGATGTAAAAGAAGGTGCAGATATAGTAATGGTTAAGCCTGCAATGCCTTATTTAGATATAATATCATTAGCGAAAGACAATATACTACTTCCAATTGCTGCTTATCAAGTTAGTGGAGAATATGCAATGTTACTTAATGCAATAGAAGCAGGTATATTAGATAAAAGAGCTATTTATGAGAGCTTAATAGCAATTAAGAGAAGTGGTGCGACTATATTAATAACTTATTTTGCCAAAGAATTAAGTGAGATAATTAAGGAAGAGGAGAATAAATAATGAATTTTACTAATTCAAAAATATTGTATAAAGAAGCGATAGAGCATCTTCCTGGAGGGGTTAATAGTCCAGTAAGAGCATTTAATAGCGTTGATATGACTCCAATATTTGTAAAGTCAGCTAGGGGGGCTATTATAAAAGACGTTGACGACAATGATTATATAGATTATGTGTGTTCCTTTGGTCCACTAATATTAGGGCATGCTTCAGAAGTTGCGACAAAAGGCTTACAAGAAGCTTTGTCAAACGGAACAACATTTGGAATGCCAACCAATATAGAAATAACAATGGCAAAAGAATTAAAAAATGCCTATAAGTCAATGGAGTTAGTAAGAATGGTTAACTCAGGGACTGAAGCTACTATGAGTGCAATAAGATTAGCAAGAGGTTACACAAAAAAAAATAAAATCATAAAGTTTGAAGGTTGTTATCATGGACATAGTGATGGTTTATTAGTAAAAGCTGGTTCAGGACCTTTAACACAAGGGGTTCCAACAAGTAGTGGAGTGTTAAAATCGACAACAGATGAAACGCTAATTAGTGAATTTAATAATATAGAGCATGTAGAAATGTTATTTGAAAAGTATAAGGAAGATATTGCATGTATAATAGTTGAACCAATTCCAGGAAATATGGGCCTAATAACAGCACAAGGAGAGTTCTTGAAAAAGCTAAGAGAGCTTTGTACAAGATTTGAAAGTCTTTTAATATTCGATGAAGTCATATCAGGATTTAGGGTCGCATATGGAGGAGCAGCAAGTCTATATAATGTAGAACCTGATCTTGTTTGCCTTGGGAAGATTATAGGAGGAGGCCTTCCGGTAGGAGCATATGGTGGCAAAAAAGATATTATGAAAAACATTGCACCATTAGGGGAGGTATATCAAGCTGGTACTTTATCAGGTAATCCAATAGCAATGAAGATGGGATTAAATGTATTAAATTATTTAAAAGAAAACCAATTCATATATAAAGAACTTGAAGAAAAAGCAGATAAGTTAGAAAAGGGATTTAAAAATAATCTTGAAAAGTTAGAAATAAAAGATGTTACGATAAATAAATTTAAAGGAATGATTTGCCAGTTTTTTGTAAAAGACAAGGTGGAATCATTTAGTGACGTTATAAAAGCTGATACAAAAAAATATGCTATTTATTTTAAAGAGATGTTAGAAAATGGAATTTTATTACCACCATCACAATTTGAATGTATGTTTCTATCAACGCAACACAGTGATGAAATAATAGAAAAAACAATAAAAGCACATTATCTAAGTATGGAAAAAGTAAAGGAATATGAAAAAGGAAGGTGAGTATATGTTTACAGAAACTAAAGATCTATTATCGAATGCAGCAGTTAATAAAGTGACATTTTTAAATAAGTCATTAGGGAGATACTTAGTAGCATCAGCCTGGGCAGGAGCATATGTAGGTCTAGGAATCATACTAATAATGGTTGTAGGTAGCTTTTCAAGTGTCGCACAATCTCCATATACAAAAATATTTATGGGTCTTTCTTTTGGAATTGCGTTAAGCTTAGTAATAATGGCAGGTTCAGAACTATTCACAGGGAATAATTTGATTCTTACAGTAGGTGCGCTTGACAAAAAAGTAAAATACTTAGATGCAATCAAGATATTTATATTTAGTTATATAGGGAATTTTATAGGTTCATTTATAATTGGTGGACTTTTTGTACTAACAGATATAAATAACAAAGAGATAGGTGAATTTATATTAAATGTTACAAGCACAAAAATGAATGATGATTTCATGGCTTTATTAGTAAAAGGAATATTATGTAATTTATTAGTTTGTCTAGCTGTATTGTGTTCGATTCGAATGAAGAGTGAATCTGGTAAATTGATAATGATATTTTGGTGTTTATTTGCATTTATAACTGCAGGCTTTGAACATAGTGTAGCTAATATGACTATATTTAGTATGGGATTATTAATGGAACACAATGATAAAATATCAATAGCTGGGATGTTTGCAAACCTTGTACCTGTAACAATAGGGAACTTTATTGGTGGCGGTATAATGCTTGGAGGAACTTATTATTATATGGGAAATACAAAATAAGAGAATGAATATCTAAATATATAGAAATGAGGTTAGTGTGAGAAAATTAATTATACTAAGTCATGTAGGAACATCAGATATTAAAGCATATGAAGAATTATTGCTATTATATAAAGATTGTATATCAAAATATGAGACAAAAAAGGTTGATGTAAAACTGGCTTTTAGCAAAAAAAGAGCCATAGAAGCGTTAGCTATTAATGGAATTGTTATTGAAGAAATAGATAAGTTGTTAGAAGAATCTAGAGAGGTTTATGAAAAAATTGACATCATACCAATCCATCTAATAGAAGGTGAATCCTATCAAAGCCTAAAAATTGATTATGAAAATGTAACTCTTAGAAAGCCACTTTTGTATGATAATTCAAAGATAAGTCGATTAGCAAAGGCAATTTATCAAATGATAAAAAACAAAGAAGCACATGTTTTATTTATAGGTCATGGCAATAATCTTGAGGATGATTCATATTACGAAGTTTTTGTAGATGAATTTAGAAAATATGCAAAGGCAGATTTTTTTAATATTAAAAGTAAAATAAATGTAGAATCAGAAAACATAGTTATATTTCCGTTATTTAGCATTAGTGGTTATCATGTAAAAAAAGATGTCTTAGAAGGTGAAGAATCTGTATTAAATAAGCTTAAAAAACAATACGAAGAAAAGGACTTGCCTTTAAATGTTGAAGTTTTCAAAGATGGATTATTAAGTTATGAAAATATAAGAAAAATTTATTTAGATAATAGTAAACACACACAAGTAGCTGTAATAGGAGTTTCATATAAAAACGCAGATGTTTTGCTAAGAGGAATGTTATCATTTACTACTTCAAAAAAGAAGATAGTAACAAAAGAGCTAAAAGATAAGGGTGTCGAAGAAATTATGATTGTATCAACTTGCAATAGAAGTGAGATATATGTAGCCACAAAAAATATTAATAACGCGATTTCAAGTGCGAAAGAAATATATAATAAACTAGCAAAAAATAATGTAGATGAATATTTATATATAAAAACAAATAAAGATGCACTAACACATTTATACAAAGTTGCAACAGGTGTAGATTCGCTTATATTGTTAGAAGATGAAATTCTAGGACAGATTAAAAGTTCATTAGAAGTTGCAAATGAGCTAGAAAGCACTAAAAAATATCTCAACAAGATTGTAAGGCA
>CAZIGN010000147.1:0-3946 GCA_964538805.1 uncultured Lachnospiraceae bacterium | reverse complement strand
TTAAAAATATTTTATGTATTAAGTGCTATCCATACCACACCTAAAGGAGTGGGCTTTTCGCACTTTCTCTTTGTAATGGGATATAGGTTATGGTTCTTAACCAGTTACCTATGGTAACAAACGGATTAAATATTCCGATGAATCGATGGTTTTATCGGCTTTTTAATACTATATGTGGTGTTATTGTAATACAGAACCACTACATATAGTGGTTATTTCAAACCCATTTCCATATATAACTCATCAACTGCATTTCCCTTACGTTTTAAGCAACCATAAATCTTTTCATCAATTGTATCTTTACCTTGCAATATTAAATATGTACATTTATTGTTCTGACCTATTCTGTGTATTCTATCCTGACTTTGACGATATTCTTCATAACTAAAACTTAACGAATAATAAATATTATAAGTACAATTTACAAAAGTAAGTCCTTTCCCTAAAATTTTAGGATGTGTAAACAATCTCTGAATTTCTCCATTTTTAAAACTTCTAATTATATCATCACGATTTTTAGTTTTAGATGTTAGTCCAGTGCCATTATATTTTTTAGAAAGTCTATCAATTTCATGTTGGAATTGACACCATATTATAATTGGTTTACTGCCTATTTCTTCAAGAGAATCTTCTAGTAGTTTATCTTTATTAGTTTCAAAATCTGTAATTGTTTTATCTTTGTTAATAATAAATCCACTTACTATTTCTCTTAATTTCATAAGTCTTGCTGTAAATTCAAACTTAGACCACTCATTTATATTATCCTGAATATCTTGAACCATATCGTCATATATTCTTCTCTGTTCTTTTGCTAAGTCAAACCTTCTTATTTCAAATACTTTTGGTGGAAGATCAACGCAATCTTCTTTTCGTAAAAATACACTTTTTTCTCTAAGTCTATCAAAATACGCTTCTTTATCTTCATCTGTTTGATACCATCTATGCGGATTCTCCATATCTTGGTGAAAATACCTTGCCTGAAACCCATAATAATTATTACCAAATACTTCACTATCCACAAATTTCATTTGAGGAAATATCTCTGAGTTATGATTGGGAGTTGGAGTTCCACTAAGTGTAAATCTGTGCGGTATAATATCTATCATTTGTAATAATTCATTAGTGATTTGAGAAGTCATATTTTTCATTACTTGACTTTCATCAATAATCATACATTGGAAGTTCATTTTAATTATTATCTCTTTGAGAATTTTAAAACTTTCATAATTCATTACATATATATCTGAATTGATTTTTAAAGATTCAAGTCTTTGATTTTTACTATTTCCCCAACAATTCACAACCTTTAATTCTGGGTAAAACTCTTTACAATCATCAATCCAAGCTGTTTCTATTACTGATAATGGACATAATATTAATGTTTTCCCATAATACTTTGCAATTTCTAATCCCATTATGGTTTTTCCTGTACCTGTATCAGCAAAGATACCATATGAACCCTCATTTAATGCTTTGTTTACAATATCATTTTGGTATTTTCTAAGGTGTGGAGAGAGTTCATATTGAACAATCTCCTTTTCTGCCACCTCAATATTCCCATCAACCAGTCCATATTTCTGCAACTTTTTAATAGACGATTTTGGAAATTCCCACTTTCCATTTCTAAATTTTCTTCCTTCAATAGTTCTTATGTAGGGTATTTTATCTACCGGAACTTCTAATGATATCATCTACTCACCAACTTCATCTTTTGCTTCTTTTCTAATTTTTGTAATTTCTGATTTTTTAAGCCCAAGTGCATTTAACTGAGCTTCTAATTCTTTAATATCAGCTTGTAACTTTTTCTTTCTATCTGTTTTTTCTTTAATTTCTGCTTTTTCAGCTTTGCCTTTTGTACTTTGCTCTTTGCCTTTTAATAGTTCTACTTCAAAACGCTCTTTCATTTCTTCAATAGAATCACCTGTCTCGAAAACCGAATCATCCCATAAAGCAAATCTTTTTTCATTTGCTAAATCATAAAACTCTTTATTTAATTCAATTCCGATGGCATTTCTATTATTTTCAATAGCAACTTTATTTACTGTACCAGCACCTGCGAATGGGTCTAATATCACATCACCGGGGCAGCTCCATAATTTAATACATCTTTTTACTAACTCTTCAGCAAACGGTGTTGTGTGACCTATGCCTGAATTACTAATATTCCATACACCATCAGCCCAATCTGCCCATTCTTCAAGAGTAATATCAGACGCCTTAATTAGTTCGCAGTCACCAGCTTTTTTATAAACATATACAAACCCTACATTTGCAGCAAGAATAGTATCACGAGCCTTCATATTCCTATAATAAAGATTACCTTGTGCTAACATTGCTCTTTGAGCAGAATATTTTCTCCAAAATGCCTTAGTCCAAAGTGAAAAGTTATTATTTAAGAACATTTCGTTTATGGCACCTGTAATTGATTCTTGCCCCATTTTATTATCTCTACCAAGTGTATAATTGTAATCTTCATACTGTATTATAAATTTACCACCTGGCTTTAATACTCTTTCACATTCTGTAATTACAAGTCCTAATAAATAGTAGTATTCCTCATAGCTTTCACAGTTTGATAAATCAGAAGGGTCGTTACTGTAAACTCTTAAATTGTGATATGGTGGTGATGTAATAATCATATTTACACTTTCAGTATCCATTTTCTTTAATTCTTTTAAACAGTCTCCATTAATCCAATTGTTTGTCAATCTCATATTTTCTTATTGTCTCCTTTGATTTTTATATTGGAAACAACTTATGCCCATGATATAATATAAAAGAGCATGGTTGTTCCATGTTTTAGTTATTAGATATGCTATTGTTTCGCTCGCCAAAGTTAAGACAGTAGCATACCTTCTTATATATTCTCTATTTTGTTTTACAAAACTTGATTTATTTTAACTTCCGATGAAACCAAGATTTTATATTAAACTGTAATTGTCATTGTTGAAAAATCAATTCCATCAAGACTAACTCTTGGCACCAATCCCGATAATGCCACAATATTCTTTTGACATTCTGTACAAATATCTTTTTGTTCTGATATGACTTTTCCAGTTTCAAACCTTGCCAACTTTACACCCATTGAATTTGTGGCATAGTGATCAACCATACGTAAACTTGGTAATGCAAACTCAGGTGTATGTTTGCATTCTTTACCACAATAATCACAATAATATGTATCAATTTGTTTTGTTTTCTTCATATACTAATTCTCCTTTAAACTAAGATGAATTACGACTTTTATTTATTGTTTACAGGTACTAACTTCCAAACATTATTTACTTTTTCATATTTACACAATTCACCTGTGTTTGGATTTACAACTTGCTTCCCACTTTTAATCGCTTTCTTTCTTTGATTGTATGAATAACTCATTTGTTTTTCACTCCTTCCTATAAAAGTTATGAAACCCGAATTTTATAAATCATTAGTAAATGGTTTAATTGCTTCGTTAATCATTTCTTCTGTTACCGATTCCCAATCACATTGCCAATGTTTTATATCCGATCTTTTGCCCCTAACTACATCTGATTCTTTGTTGCCTTGAGGACTTAGGCAGGTAATATGACTTCCATTTTTAAAATAAATTGTTAAGTCATCTTTGTTTTTCGATTCTGCAAATACATTAGTTTTAAGTACACTCTCTGCTATTTTATCACATCCTTTATTAATTTATTAGTAATTTAGGACGAAAACCGCTAAATCTTTAGTTTAGCGGATGAAGTCCGACATTACTAACCATGATTTTCTTGCTTGTATTCTTTTCATTTTGTTAAACTTAGGAATTGGTTTTAAATCTATTTTGTTTCCTTCAATATCCATTAATACAGCATATCCTGTACTCATTCTTCCTTTAATAAAATATTCTTTTCCTAAATATTTAACCTTGTCAAATTTTTTAAACCCTTGTATTTTTCCAGTTGGTATTTTTTGTTCACTTCTA
>CAZIGN010000146.1:0-3950 GCA_964538805.1 uncultured Lachnospiraceae bacterium | reverse complement strand
ATCATATGAAAATTCCAGCAAAACCATAAAATTTTTTTATTAATAAAATATTGTAGAATTTCTAGCTTAAATATGATATCTTTTAGTAATATGCAGGATGCATATATGCAAGAAACATTTTATTACTAAATGTAGACAGCGCATAGCAGGATGCATATATGCAAGATACATTTTTATTACTAAACATAGAAAGATAATAGGTAGAAGTATGCAAGATGGTAGAATTATAGACCTAGTTAACATCAAAAAATCTTATGGCAAGAATGTTATTCTTGATGATCTTAATCTTTATATTAGAGAGAATGAATTTTTAACACTTTTAGGACCTAGTGGATGTGGGAAGACTACGACACTTAGGCTGATTGGTGGTTTTGAAAGCCCTGATCAAGGTCAAATTATATCAATGGGTAAGGATATAACCAAGCTTCCACCTAACAAAAGACAGCTCAATACTGTATTTCAAAGATATGCGCTTTTTAGTCATATGTCTATAGCAGAGAATATAGCATTTGGATTGAAGATAAAAAATAAAAGCAAGTCATATATTGATGACAAGATTAAATATGCTTTAAAACTAGTTAATTTAGATGGCTTTGAAAATAGAATGGCAGATTCACTTAGTGGTGGACAGCAGCAAAGAATTGCAATTGCTAGAGCTATAGTTAATGAACCAAAGGTACTTCTACTTGATGAACCATTAGGTGCACTTGATTTAAAGCTTAGACAAGATATGCAGTATGAATTAATAAGACTTAAAAATGAATTAGGAATAACATTTATATATGTTACACATGATCAAGAAGAAGCATTGACTATGTCTGATACTATAGTTGTAATGAACCAAGGATACATTCAGCAAATTGGATCGCCAGAGAATATATATAATGAGCCAGAGAATGCATTTGTGGCGGATTTTATTGGAGAAAGTAATATTATTTCTTCAACAATGATAGAAGACGAAGTTGTAGAAATACTTGGCAAAAAGTTCAAATGTGTTGATTCGGGATTTGGAAAGAACAAGCCAGTTGATGTGGTAATTAGACCTGAAGATGTAATTCTTACAAAAGAAGGAACAGGGATGTTAGAAGGAGTGGTAACACATCTAATATTTAAGGGAGTTCATTATGAGATGGAAGTAGAGACTAATGGCTTTACTTTCCTAGTTCATAGTACAATTCTTAATCCAGTAGGAACAAAAGTAGGAATTAATGTTAATCCTTCAGATATTCAGATAATGAACAAACCAGTGTCTATTGATGAGGAGGCAGTGAGTATAGATGAATGAATATAAAAAAAGAGCAGGTCTAAAAAATATGCTTTTATCATCTCCTTATATAGTATGGATTGCGGGTTTTATAATAATACCTTTGATATTTATATTCTATTATGGGCTAACTGATTCAAATGGAGCATTTACCTTAGACAATATCAAGCTAGTTTCACAAAGTGCTTATTTAAATGCGCTTTTGTTATCTTTGCTTTTGTCGGTTATAAGTACTTTGATTTGCCTGTTATTGGCTTATCCATTAGCACTTATACTTAGAAATATGAGAATTTCAAACAATGGATTTATAATATTTATATTTATTCTACCAATGTGGATGAATTTCTTGCTTAGAACCTATGCGTGGCAAGCAATACTTGATGTAAATGGTTTGCTAGATCATTTGCTACGAGCGTTAAATTTACCAGAATTCAATATAATCAATACACCATATGCAATCATACTTGGCATGGTGTATGACTTTTTGCCATTTATGGTACTACCTATATACAATGTATTGATTAAAATAGATGACAATACTATAAATGCTGCAAGAGATTTAGGAGCAAATTATGCTCAAACCTTAAAAAAAGTTATAATTCCATTAAGCGTGCCTGGAATTGCAAGCGGCATAATAATGGTATTTGTACCATCACTCACAACATTTGTAATCTCAGATATACTTGGTGGAGGCAAGCTTTTACTTATAGGAAATATGATCGAAAAAAAGGTAAAAGCAGATAATCTAAATGCAGCAGCAGGCCTATCTTTGGTACTCATGATATTCATACTCCTTAATATGGCGTTTACATCAAGACTAGAAAAAAAGGGGGAAGAGTAAGATGGAAAATTCAAGAAAAACCATTATTCTTAAACGAATATATTTAGTTTTGATTATATTATTTTTGTACCTACCAATCATAGTGCTGATTGTATCTTCCTTTAACCAATCAAAGGTTATTGGTAAATGGGGCGGATTTACAACAGAGTGGTACAAACAATTATTTACAAATGAATCGATTATAACAGCATTGAAAAATACCCTTACAATAGCGCTACTTGCTTCTACACTTGCAACTATTTTAGGAACACTAGCATGTTTGACTATTAATAAAATGAAAAGATACCAAAAATCAGTAATAACTGCAGTTACTAACATCCCAATGCTAAATGCTGAGATTGTAACAGGACTTGCATTCATGCTTTTATTTGTAGGTCTTGGAGTATCATTGAGCTTTTCAACTGTACTAATAGCGCACGTTACATTTTGCATTCCATATGTAGTTTTAAGTGTAATGCCAAAAGTAAAACAACTCGACAATAATATGTACGAAGCGGCTCTTGATCTAGGAGCAACGCCAATGTATGCATTTTATAAAGTTACATTTAGAGAATTGTTGCCAGGTATTTTGTCTGGATTTTTAATGTCGTTTACTATGTCAATAGATGACTTTATAATAACTCATTTTACAAGAGGTTCAGGAATTAATACACTTTCAACAAAGATATACACAGAAGTTAGAAAAGGCATAAAACCTGAGATGTATGCACTCTCAACACTCATGTTTTTTACAGTATTCATACTTATGTTTTTGCTAAATAAAAAGCCAAAGGAAAAAAAGATAAAAGAAGTATCACCATTTTTACTAAAGGCAAAGAGATTTTTAGCAACATCAGCATTTATTGCAATTATTCTATTAAGTGTGGGAATGTTTATCCATTCTAAACTTTCTGCTAAGTCTTATGTGGGAACATTAAATGTATATAACTGGGGCGAATACATTGACCCAGAAGTTATAAAAATGTTTGAAGAAAAAACAGGTTATAAAGTTAATTATGAAGAATTTGAAACTAATGAAGAAATGTACACAATCATTGCAAATGATGCTAGAAAATATGATGTTATATGCCCTTCAGATTATATGATTGAAAAAATGATTGAAAATGATTTACTTTATGAACTAGATTATGAGAATATTCCGAACATTAAAAATATAGGAGAAAAATACCTAAAGAGTGCTAGAGATTTTGATCCTGACAATCTTTACAGTGTGCCATATTGCTTTGGAACCGTTGGAATCATGTACAACAAGACAATGGTTAGTGAAAAAGTTGATAGCTGGTCTATCTTGTTTGATGAAAAATATAAGTCCCAAATACTTATGCAAGCTAGTGTAAGAGATGCATACTGTGTCGCGCTTTCTTATCTAGGATATTCTATAAACACGCTTAATGAAAATGAATTGCAAGAGGCTACAAATCTGCTAATTGAGCAAAAGCCTATAGTACAAGCCTATGTTATTGATCAAGTAAGAGACAAATTAATAAAAAATTCAGCAGCTATGGGTGTTATTTACTCTGGAGAAGCAATTTATATGCAAAGAGAGAATCCAGACTTAGAGTATGTAGTTCCAAAAGAAGGTTCAAATGTATGGATTGACGGTTGGGTAATTCCAAAGAATGCAGATAACAAAGAAGCTGCAGAAGCTTGGATTAATTTCATGTGCGATGAAGAGATAGCTTATCTTAATTTTGAATATATAACTTATTCTACACCAAATGAAGAAGCAGTTAAATTAATTGAAGATGAGGACATAAGAAATAGCCTAGTTGCATTTCCTGATGAATCGATATTAGATAGGTGCACAGTTTATGGGTATCTAGGTCCAAAAGGAGATGCATTATA
>CAZIGN010000145.1:0-3994 GCA_964538805.1 uncultured Lachnospiraceae bacterium | reverse complement strand
TTTTCCTATAGCTGATGTTAATGATCTAAAAGGTGGGTATATTCAATTAGATACTGTTACACAATTAAATGAACATACAAATACTGGAAAAGTAAAACAAGGTATGTTAGCTTATGTAGCAGAAACTAATGGAATATACCAACATCAGCAAGGATTATGAATTCCTTGAATAGGCGGTTCTGGAGGAGGTACTAACGGAGCTTCCATTATAAAAGTAGGTCATCTTATAGATTTGGAAAACACTGCTATTCAAATAACAGGTCAAATAGTATATGTTGAAGAAATAAAAGATCTTAGATATTTTGATGGGGCAGATTGAAAATCTTTCACCAGAATATATATTCAACCGACTCCTCCAGATGATATTGGGGGTATCTGAATTGATACTTCCGACGAAAAAACGTATGATAGTTCTAATGGAGTAATAATTAACATACTTCAATCGGTATCTATCTTACAAGAAAAGTTAAGAAAAATTGAATGATCCTTGGGAAATCAATTAGATTTTGGGGATTTTTCAAATAATCACTATGAAAATTATAATGATTATATAGATCCTATAGAACCTGTCTATGGATCAGACACAGAGGAAGATTTATGAAAGCTTTCAGATAATCTTTTGTCTATAATAGATGAAGTAGAACCAACTCAATATAAATCTTTAACTCCTACTGGCAAGCATTTATCTATAAAAGGCGGAACTTATGCGCAAATGATGGCTAATAAAAATGATTTTTTGCCAAATGAACTTTTATGGTGTGATGATGTTAAACAACTATGAATTAAAGACAAACGAACAAATAATTTAATACAAATAGGTTCTGTTGGAGGGGGTACTCCGGAACCTGATATAGACACTATGGAACAAATATTAACACAAGTTGTAGGCTCTGGGCTAGACACAGAAACTAAAATTGTTGGGATCGAGTTTGGGGATATGGATAATCCAGAACTTACTTATAGATTAAGTGTAAAAAATGGAGAAATAGATTTACATGATTACAGGCTTGATAAAATTAATTTAGCAGGAAACTCACAAACAGTAGTAAGTGGAGAGTATTATTCTAAACCTTATTTTCCTGTGCTAAGTGATTTTACAGGAAATACGAATTCTCCAATGATTTATATAAATTCTATTTATTGTGGTGGAGACAGTAGTTCTAAAGATTATAATCCTTGTTCCCACAATTTTATAGAGCTAGCAAATTTAACGAAAGTAGATCTAAATTTAAAAGGATTATATTTACATTATACAGAAAAAGATACAGGTCGATGAGTAACATTGCCTTTAAAAGGAGTAATTAAACCAAAAGGTACTTTTTTAATTAGAGGTGCTCAGTGTTCAGTTATTGATATAAATACTACAATTATAAAAGTTGCTACTTATGATTTAGAATGAAAGAAGTCTATTACATATAATGCAGATGTGCTAAAATTAACTACTCCTGAAGAGTATAATATATGAGATGAAGAAGGTTATATTAAATTTTCTAATAGTTGCTCATTTTATATAAGTGGAGAAGAAGTTTTAGACCAATATAAAACAAGCGTATTAACAGACTCTGCTCCTTGGAATGCAGTAGGAGTAAAGAAGTGGTATGTAGATTTAGTAGGGATAGGTTCTTATAATGGAACTAATATGCCTAATGAAGGAGCTCCAATTCCTAAAACTGGAAAGAATAATTTATACGTCAGATATCACTCAATGGATTTTATATCTCAAGCTATTAAAGCAACTACAGCTAGAAAAAATTCTACTGAGTGAACTTATGTAGATTTAAATGTAAATAATCCTAAGTTGAACAAATTAATGTATGTTCCTAAGGCTTCTTACGAATATAAAGATGTTTTTTATAACAAAACTAAATTAACAGAAGGAGCACCTAATATAATAACTTGTTCATTTGGACAGAATGCTCACACAACTAGATGTTTTAGTTGAATATCTAAAGGCTATTACGATGAGTATATTTGGTTTGCAGATTCTAATGGTGATTATTTGGAGGAAAATAAATTCGAATCTTTTAAAGCAGGAGATAATAGAACTTCTTTAAAAAACTGAAATGATCCTATCTATGATAGAATAAGAGCTATAGCTACTGACGGCACAGCATTTACTGTACATAAATTTATTAAGGACTGACCAGAAGTTTCAGAGACTACAGTTATTAAATATAAAGTAGGAAGAGATGAAGCATGATCAGAGGAACGATCTTTAACCTTGAGAAATCGAGATGCTGTAATTGCTTCAGGATTTAATTTCTTGCATGTAACAGATCAACAAGGATTTAACCCTGAAGAATTAGAAGCTTGAAGGTTAAGTGCAGAATTTATAAATTCTGATATAGATAGTGATTATGATTGGGTAATAAATACAGGAGACCAAACTCAGAATGGAAATAGGATTGGAGAATGGATTGATTATTTTCAAGGAGGCGATTCTGTTTTAAAAGATAAAGAGCAAATGTTTGTTGTTGGTAATAATGACCTTTCTCCAGAAGATATTTATGTATTAGGAGATGGAGGAGATTTAAGTAAAATTAATTCTCATAATGTGTCTTTATTTTTCACATTTGAACACCCTTATGAAATTCCAAGAAGTTCTGCTGACATATATATACCCAGTATATATAGTTTTATTTACGGAGATACATATTTCTTATCTATGAATTCAGAAATATCTTCTTTGACGAGTGAAATAGTCTTAAAAGAACCTATTAATTCAAATATTTATATAGATAGAATTAAACCTTGGGTTGAACAAGATTTACTTCAATTTGCCGATGAAAAAATTAAGTGAAAAGTAGCTTTTAATCATGAATCTCCTTTCACAATAATAACAGCCGGGTCTATAATGTCTTATGTTAAACCTGGAGAAGGTGGAGTATTAACAAAAGATTTAACTGTAGAAAGAGGTGGATCTAGAGCAAATACTGTAGGAAATTATTGGTTTTCTGAATTTTTGCAAAACAATGCTTTTGCTATGTGTTTATGTGGACATAAACATACTTATGCTAATTCTAGATACATAAAAGACGATAAAACTCTGACTATGGAGCCTATAGTATATGATCCTAACTACGACCCTGACACTAGTACATATCCAGCTTGGTATAATGCTCTTCCTGAAAGAGAGAAGATGTGTGTTAGATTAAGCAACGATAGTTCACAAAATTATGTAAGGTATATAATGAATCAAGCTACTGGTTATAAGTTATCTTCTAATAAAGAATTACCTGCACAAAATATACCTTGATTAATGGAATATTATCCAGTAATTACACAAACAGAAAATCCATTAACTAATACTGCTACTGTTAAATTAAACCCAGGACAAATGTTTTCACATTATATTATGTGGAATGTTGGCAAAGGGATGGAGACAGAAACTAGTAGCACAGTTATTGAAAGAGATAGAATAAAAGGTAATCCTTATAAAATAGTATTAGCAGCATCACCAACTGTTTCGTGAGCATATAAATACAATACACCGATAGATGTAGCTCAATTAACTAAAGTTCCTGCTAATGGGGCAAATAACCCCACTAATAATATAATTGTAGAAAAATTACAATAATGAAAATTAAACATTATGATTCTGATTTACAGAAATGAGTTATTGACGGAGTATCTAATTCAAGTGATTTAGAGTTATCTAACCCCGCTTATTTAGACGATGAAGGTAACTCCATTTCTGCAGATCAGGGATTTACAAAAGTTGCAAATAAACTTAAACAAATAGAAGATAACTTAGCTTGAATATATATTAATGGTGCTCATGGAGGAACCGGCCCTGGAACTGGAGGAGGAGAGAGTATTACAATTCAAGTTATAGAAGGGGATACTGTATATACCTCTACAAGTGCTGTTAGATTTAATATATTGATTAATAATGGAACTGTTTCAAGAGCATTCACTATAACAATAAAAAATGCTAGAACTGGTGAAGTTTTAAGTACATTAAAAAAATACTCTTTAACTACAATACCTATTG
>CAZIGN010000144.1:0-4076 GCA_964538805.1 uncultured Lachnospiraceae bacterium | reverse complement strand
CCAAGAGTATATTTACAATTTTTAAAGGTCTTAAAATTTATTTTAAAAAAAATTTACAGAAGTATCAACTTCTGTTATTATTTTTTATTGGTTGTAGGGAGGATGGCTTAGGCTGTTCTCCCTATTTTTTTTTTGCATATATATAAATTAAAAAGCCCCTCATACGTTGTGTATGGGGGGCTTATTTTTTTTTATTGAGGATTTCTTCATTTTAATACTTCGGCAAAACCAAAATTTCTAGTCATTAAATCCATCAATTCTTTATCTCCTGATATAGTATCTCATGCATCTGTAGCTAGTTTTTTACTTCATTGCATAAATACAGGTTCAGAATTAATACTACCAAATGTACTATTCCAAACATTATATTCATTTAATATTTTATTATCTATAGCAGAAGCCATTCTTAAAGTATAACCAGTTAAGCCTTCATCTCCATTTTCTTCTCTAAAGGCACCTAAGATTGCTTTTATCATAGCAAATAGCATGAATATTAAAAACCCATCACTTAGTGCAAATAATACTCTTTTATTTCTATCTCCATAGGTTTTTTCACTATTGTGTTTAATGTCTTCAAAATTTAATGTAACTATATCTTTTATTGTTCCTAATACAGAATACATAAGTCCTTCATAAGGACTTCCTTTTCATTGATATAAAGGGTCTCCAGTATTTCTGGTTGTAGGTTCAAATTTTACTTGTCCATTTTCATCAAAAGTAAAATTACCTTCTTCGTCTAAAATAGGCTCTTTTCATAATAATTTAGTTTCTCCATTTTCTACTACAGTAGCTTGTTCCATATGTCCCATAGGACTTTCATCCGTTGGCTTTGCAAATCACATCTTCATTTTGGCAGGCCAGAATTGCATAAATTGCAAATAAATAATTCCTCACCAAGTATTATTAGCTGGTGATTGAGAATCTTTTTCATAATACCCGTATACTAAATCAGAAAAAGATTTTAAACTTGATCTCTCTGCTTCAGAATACGCTTTTGGCACAATGGATTCTTCTGTAAATTTTTCTGATCCAGAATATTCTTTATTTAATAAATCTACTAATAAAAGATATTTTTGTCTTTGTTCATTATATAAAGCATCTGTTTTAGAAGGAACATATACCCCATCTTGCTTATATTTTTCTCTATTTTCTAGATAATGGCTAAATCTTTTATCTTTAAATGGATCATATACTAATTGCCCGTCCTCAGATAAAGAGTGTGCATCATATGTCCCATCTTTATTCATTTTAGCTAACAAAATAGCAAGTCGATTAAAATAGTCAGGCACAGTATTAAATGCAAACATATATCTACCTAAACCTCTCATTACTCCTCTTCTATCTGTTTGTAATTTTTTGGTCATTGTATTAACATCCATATTAGCAAACCCGTAATAAAAATTTAATTTATCAATAAGATTAAATTCTAAAGCGAATTTTTTATCAATTGTTGTTAATTTGGTAAAAGCTTTAAGAACATCTTTAAGGTCAAATTCATTTTTTCCGTATAGTTTAGTTGCTCCTAATGTTATAGCTTTAAACAATCCAATGGTCATTTCTTTTACATATGAAGCAGGCTTAAAAGCCAGCATTCCCGCAGTAGAAACTTGTTTTACAATTCCTGCTATTTTTGAAATGTCGTCAAATTCTTCATCTATTATTTTATCATCAAATACAGATAATTTCATTTGATTTGCTATTGCTTCAAGTTGTTTAGAAATATCGGTATTTTCTCTTCCAGCCATTAATTTTATTCACCATACATAAGAATTTATTATACGAAGCCTTTTATCATATATTTTTTTCCTAATCTTACTAAATGCAATTCTATTAGCAATAGTATCAAGATTTCATTCAAAATACTTAACTCCATATTTTTGAACAGATTTTGCAATAAAATCTTTTGATTGATGTCCGTATGGATCAAACATTTGATAAAATCCTTTATTTCTATTATTTACAACATTTAAATCTTCTTGTAATAATTCTCTAGTATCTAAGAAGTCATTAACATCATTAAAGTATGGTGCAATTTTTTTTCCTATAGAACCTTTTTTTAATAAATGTGAGTGTCTAGAAGTTTCTTCTCTTCTTACTAAAGGCATGTCAAAATAAGTGCCATCTTCAAGAGCTTTAGCAATTTTATCATTCTTCTTTAAACTTTCTATATTTTTAGGATCTAATCCTTTAATTTCATTATCAGTTAATCCAAGTTTCCATTGATTAATAAGTAATAAGATCTTTTGTAAATATTCTCTTTCAAAATCTTGTAAAAAATTTCTCTCATTCATTACATAAGGATCTTTTGTTCTAAACATCTCAGAAAAAGTTCCATCATCATTTTTATATCAAAGATTTTCATATTTAGACTGAGTTTCTCCTATAACATTTTGTTCCAAAGAAGAAAATCCTAAATCTTTATAATATTTTTTTGTAAGATTATGAATATCTACAGATACTTTTAAAATTCATTCCCTAATATGTTGATTAGATAAAGACATCATTTTATTTATGTTTTTTATGTCTTTAGATAAAGCTCAATCAGGAGGAGATCAAATCATACCTCCTAATAGCCCTTCAATGCGTTTACCTGTTTTAGTGTATTCTTTTTTATTTTCTGTAAATAATGAAGTAATTAAATCCCCAAAATCTGCAAAACTAAAACTGAACATTGATAAGTTTTGAAAGTCATTAGTCAATTCAAACCCACCTTTTGATACCATGGCTACTTTTAATTGTGCTAATAATACTTCTATAGGATCATCAAAATTTAATTCAGTAGTAAATGTTTTTCCTACATATTGAGGAAATTTTTTAAGCATAGCATCTTCTATGTCCATAAGAACATCTAATTCTATCGACGAAATAGATTTATTTTTTATAGGCTCAAATATAGAATCTACTTCTTTTTTATATTCCCCATTATAAGATCTATATAAAGAATCTAATTCATACAATGCAATATCTTCTATTGAAGATATATCACTTGTACTCAAATTAAGACTATCACCTAATCCTTTAGAGTACATTAATTGTTCAAATGTTTTAAATTTACTATTAACATTTCTAATATAAACTCCATTAGTTGTGTGAGGATTAAATACAATTATTTGTCCTAATTTTCCATATCCTCCAGGAAATAGTTCTTTTTTCATTTCATTAACAAAAAGAAATGATTTCATAAACTCTAATTCTCCATAACTCAATCCATCAACTTTTGAAATTGCATAAGGTTGATTAGTAGTCATACTTACTATAGATATATTATTATTTAACTTATTTCTTAATAATATAATACCCATAGCTATAGCTTCTGGAATATTGTTAACTACCTCTCAATCATCTGATATATAATTCCCAAATAATTTATTTAGTAAAATATTATACTCATCGCTTTTACTTGTAGTAATCCTTGTTTTATTTAAAATAGCTGATCTAACAGCATCCCTTAATAATAAAGCTTCATTATTAACTAATTTATTTGCCCTTTGTAAATAATTATTTAGATTAGCTTCAAATTCTTCTCGTGTAGCTCCTGTTATATAAGTTTTAGCTTCTCCTGCTATTTCTACTTCAGGCCAATATTTTCATTGTCCTGTTCTAGTGAAAGTATCTTCAGCTAATTTTAATATTTTTTCAGGGTCTAATTGCACAATGTCAGTTTTAACTTCATAATCTTCTCCCTTAAATAAAGTATTAAGTTTACTCAAAATATTAGATTCTCTTTCTGGATTATAGTCAGTTACAATTCTACGGGGAAGTATTTTATTAGCAAATACAGTTATTTCTCCTTCTGGTCTTAATCTTTTTGTTAAAGATCTATCTTTAAAATCTTCCAAATATATAACATTAGGATCGCCTAAATAAGACATTTTGACGGGTATAGTATATAACATAGTATCATCTATATTTATATGTTGTCCTAATAATTGTCGATAAAAAGCTAACTGCCAATCTAAGGTTCCTAATTTTGCACTATCCCAATTATCGTAAGAATTCTTAGATATTTTTAGATCAAATATATGTGCATTTCCTGATCTATCAACAGCAATTAAGTCAACTCTTCCTCTAACTAC
>CAZIGN010000143.1:0-4128 GCA_964538805.1 uncultured Lachnospiraceae bacterium | reverse complement strand
AAATGAAAGTATTAGAAAAATTCAAGGGTTTAAGATTATTTTTTATTAATGAGGAAAAAGAAAAGGTAATTAAACCAAAAGTTAAAGTACCAGAAGGCACAGATTGTTTAATAGATTTTGAGAATATAATTGTTCCTAAGAAATTATTATATTCAAAACCAAGAAAAGAAAAGTATGATACATACTTTGAATTATTTAAAAGGAATAAACCAAATATGGATAATTATGTTTATATAATTATAACAAATTATAACCCAGTAGATTTTCAATCTTATGTAATTAAATATAAGAGCTGGGATAAGTTTATCGATGATATTCAAGATATAAATTGCACAGATTATATAAAGGGAACAATGGACGGAAACTTTCATCATAATAATACATATGCGACTATTGATTTTAAAGATAATTTTCATGCTAAATATCATTATAGTGGTGAGTTTTTCAAAGATAGTTTTGTTTATGCTTATCTTGTAGATAAAGACCATATGGAATATTTAATACGTAGTGAAATAAATTAAAACAAATCTGCCAATTGATATGAAAGAAGTGAAATTATATGATTAATATTTTGTCAATAGATACTACCAAAATTATAAACGAAATTAACAGAATTAAAGGAAGTCTAGCAACACTTAATAAAATGCCATATATTATTTGTAGTGAAGATACTGAAAAATTAATTATTTCTGAATGTATAATATTTGACTCACCCGCTGATATAAACAATTTTAAAAACAAAGAAAGAATTTCAAAATTTTGCGGGTGTAAGATTCTAATTGATAATAGTTTAAAACTTGGCGAAATAGATATAAGATAGAAGAATTTAAACAAAAAGAAAGGATGTTAAAATGACAAAAAACAAGAAAAGTTATTTGAAGAACAGCTTCAAAGCAATTAAAAGCACAATTTCAAAAAGGTTTATCGGATGGCTGCGAGGCTGTATCAAGTGTTATATATGACAAGGTTAAGCTGTACAACAGAACTAACGCAGAAGAAGTTATTGCTGATATTAAACGGTTTTGTTAGGAAAATCAACTAATGATAATGGTTTTGGAATGTTTAGAGTTATATTAGGATATAAACTTTCTGATAGAGGCAAGAGGTTAGTTAAGATTGACAAATGGTTTCCTAGTAGTAAAATGTGCAGATTTTGTGGTAATATTAATAAAGAATTAACTTTAGCTGATAGGGTGTGGAATTGTATTTGCGGTGAAGTAATTAATAGAGATGAAAATGCTGCAATAAATATAATGAATGTTGGACTTAATATGGTCTGAAATAAATTAAAAACCGTTGGAATAACGGGGTTAGCCTGTTGATACTTCTATCAGTAGATAGATTGGTCTTTAGCCAATTGGTATTTCACACAGACTATGCAAAGATATAAACATGGAGAGTGATAAAATAATGTATAAATGTGAAGGATGTAAGTTTGTATTCGATGAACCAAATGTAGAAACTGTAGAAGTAGGTGAATATGGTGGTGTGCCATATTATGAAAACGAAGGATTTTGTCCAGATTGTGGAAGTGATGAATTTGATTATGTAGAAGAATGTGAAATGTGTGAAGAATATATCACCAAAGACGAATCTCATTTAACCGATGATTTGAAGTATTTGTGTAAAAATTGTTATGAAGAATATGAAAGTCAATTTGACGATAAGGATGAGGATTATGAATAAATATCGAGCGCTAGTGTTTACTTTTATTGTAGTTGGAGTTTTAATTATTAATTTTTGTAATACACATACGAAACATCAAATGGACGATCTTGATTCTCGAATGGATATAATTACCCAAAGTCAAGTTACAACTACGACTACGGAAGATGTTATAAGTACTGTAATCCCACCGAAGAAAGTAGCAAATGAATCTACCACAATAAGCAATAAAACCACTACTACATCTCAAACACAAAAAGAAACTAAAAGTACTACAGAAACTACAAATCCAATTACGACAAACACACAAGAAATTACTACTAGCCCAACTGCTACTACAATTACTGAAACTGAATATGTAGAAACATACGAAACTACCACAGAAAGTTATAATACTTATGATTTTAATGTTCCGACTGGCAAAACAAATTTCTTTGCTTATATGGATTATCGTAAAATCACAACATTAAGTTCAACTCAATATCAATTACAGCAAACTGCTTGGACTGATAGTCAAGGATTAAGACGTATCGGGGATGATATTTGCATAGCTTTAGGTAGTTATTATGGCACAAACTTAGGGAGTAGATATCTAATTACTTTGGATACTGGTAATTCTTATACCGCAGTCTTAGCAGATTGTAAAGCAGATATACATACAGATGCAAATAATCAATATACTCCTGCTGTTTATGGTGAGTATAAAAATGTAATTGAATTTATTGTTGATGTAAATTCTTTAGATCATTCGATTAAGCAATCTGGAAATATAGGCACTTATTCAAATATGAGTGGAAATGTAGTAAGTATAGAACAAATCTATTAAAATAAAAGGAGATAAAATGATAAATGAAAGACCCAAAGGCTTCTAAGAGAAAGAGATTAGCACAAGCTGAAGTAGATAGAATGTGTGCTAGATACAAATATGAATGTAAAGAATTAGGTACACGAATGGAAACGGAACAAGAAAAAGAAAAAAGGTTAAATAAGCATGTAGCTGAAACAAGATATAAAAATAGGTTTCAGTTACAATTGTAAAAGAAAGGAAATACACATATGAATAACAGAGTAAATATTTTAATTGACAAGGTTGAGAGTGTTAAAGCTTTTGTCGAAGTAGCGAGTAGTTTTGAGGAAAATTTAACTATTAAAAAAGATAGATTTAGAATTGACGCTAAGTCAATTTTGGGTTTGTATTCGCTAAATCTATCAGAACCAATTCAGCTGCAATTCGATATTGGAATTACTGATAAGGTAAATCAAAAATTTGCAACGTGGATTGTTCCTTTTAATAAAAGTGATGTAGCTATTAATTTTATAGATTGTGATGCAGATTATATAAAAGCAAAGAATATTTTTAAATAAAATGTGAAAAGAAAAAAGAGTAAGATTACAAGTCACAATGCTATGATAAGAAAGGGAAATGATAAATTAAATGGGTAAATATTTGTATTGTATTGTCGGTGAAAGTGGTAGTGGTAAGACTACTATTGCTAACAAATTAGAAAAAAGTGGTTTGAAAGTCATTTCATCATACACTTCAAGACCCAAAAGAGGCTCAAAAGAAAAAGGACATATTTTTGTGGACTCAAAATTCTTTGATAAAAACAAAAATAATATGGTGGCTTATGATAAATACGATGGGTTTGAGTATGGTGTTACTTTGGAGCAGATTGAGAAAAATGATATTTATGTAATAAATCCTAGTGGCATTAATTACTTGAAGAATAATTATAAAGGCGATAAACAACTTGTAACTATTTACTTGAAAACTTCACTCAAAGATAGATATAAGAGAATGAGAGATAGAGGAAATAGTATTTCTGAAGTTACTAGTAGATTAAAAGTTGATATAAAAGAATTTAAAGATTTTGATTTAAGAAGTAATTTTACTTGTAAAAATTCAAACAAACACAACATTAATGTTGTTACTGATAAGATTTATAACTACATTAAAAACTTAGAAAAGTGGTGAAGTGTATGTTTAATTTCATTTTAGGTGCTTTCGTTGGTGCTGTAGTAATGCTAATTGTACTTCCATTACTATATGTAAATAGAGATAAAGATAGGGATGATAAAAATGAACAGAATTACAAAAGATAATTATGAAAACATAATTTACATATCACACCCATATGGTGGCAAACCAGAAAATATGGATAAAATTTCTGAAATAATTACTAAACTTCAAAAGACTTACCCTACTTATTTATTCATTAGTCCAGTTCATGCTTTTGGATACCTATATAGTGAGGTTGATTATCAAAAGGGATTAAATATGACTTTGTTCTTACTAGACCAATTAGCAGATGAGATGTGGATTTTTGGTAATTATAAAAACAGCAAGGGCTGCATGGCTGAAATTGAATATTGTAAAGAGCATAAGATATCCACGAAGTATACTAACATTTGCTTCTGATAAACAAAAATCATGTTTGCATCCAACTCAAAAACCAGTTGAAT
>CAZIGN010000142.1:0-4135 GCA_964538805.1 uncultured Lachnospiraceae bacterium | reverse complement strand
TGTGCTATGAGAACTATTTTGTGGATGATAAACTTTAGTTATATGTGAATTATCATCTTCTGTTTTTTTATTGCTCTGTGTAGCAGTTTCTGTCTTTACTACAGGCTTATCTTCTGTTTTTACAGTACTTGTTGTTGTGATTGCTTTTTTTACTATGTCTATTTCTTTTTCCTCAAGTGAATTCACTGCTTTTTTACCAGTTATTCCTTTCTTTTCTAGAATATCTATTATATCTTTACTTTCTTTGTTTAATTGTTTTGCTAATTCATGTACTCTGATTTTCGACATTTAATTTCCTCCATTGCTATTTTCGAGTTCCTTTATAATACGTTCAATTGCTTCTTTAAAGTTATTATCATTTATTGATACAGAAGATCTTTCACCCTTACCAATACAATGACCTAACATTTCTTTGGTTGAATAGTAGAATATGGGAACTTTATAATAGTTACACATGTTTAGAAAAGTCATCTTTGTTCTTGTGGAAGCATCGTCTGCTACTATAACAAGCTTTGATTTTTTATCTTTAACAGATTTTTCAACTGAGAATTCCCCACTTGTTATTTTACCAGCTTTTGTTGCTAGCCCTATCATTGCTAATAGTTTATCTTTTTTCACTAGCCTGCATCTCCTCTCGAAGCAAATCATAGATTTCTTCTTTTATTGAAGTACTTAGAGATCTTTCTAAACCTTTATTTTTAATCGCCTTGTTCAAACATTCCATCGAAAAACAAAGATACGCACCACGACCATTTTTTTTGCCTGTAGTGTCTAGCATTACGTCACCTTGTGCATCTTTTATCACTCTTACCAGTTCTTTTTTGGGCTTCATCTCACCACAACCTGTACATTTTCTAATTGGAATCTTTTTTACAACTGCCATCTTTAATCTCCATATTACTTTTAATTGTTTGAATCTTCATCTTCATCAGCAAATTCTTCTATATCATCTACTTGATTGAAAACTTCAATATTTTCTTCTTCATCTACAGCAACATCTTCGATATATTCAGTAGGATTAGTAAGTTCTTCTATCTGTGACTCACTTTTTATATCGATTTTATATCCTGTTAATTTAGCTGCAAGTCTTGCATTTTGTCCTGCTTTACCAATTGCTAATGACAATTGATAATCTGGAACAACTACTTTAGCTGATTTATCTCTTGTATCTGCCTCTACTGACACTACTTTCGCTGGACTTAAGGCATTTTCTATTAATATCGCAGGATTCTCATCCCAATTAATAATATCAATCTTTTCACCAAATAGTTCTCTTATGACAGTAGTAACTTTACCACCATTAATACCTACACAAGTTCCAACCGCATCAACTCTTTCATTAGTCGATAATACTGCCATCTTTGTACGAGAACCTGCTTCTCTTGCAATACTCTTTATTACTACTGTTCCATCGTGAATCTCAGCCACTTCTTGTTCAAAGAGTCTTTTTACTAAATCAGGATTATTACGAGACACATTAATCTTTGGTCCTTTTCCTGCATCTTTAACTTCTGTAATGTAAAGTTTAACTCTATCATTAATATCAAAACGTTCTCCTGGAACTTGTTCATTTTCAACTAATACAGCGTCTGCTTTACCTAAATTAAAAAATACGTTCTTTCCACTTATTCTTTGTACTACACCTGTAACTATGTCGTTTTCTTTATCTCTATATTTGTCAAAGATATTCTTTCTTTCTTCTTCTCTTATCTTTTGTAAAATAACATTTTTTGCGTTTTGAGCCGCTATTCTTCCAAACTCTTTTGACTTTACTTCTATATTAATAGTATCGCCAATGTTGTTTTGTGCGTTTATTGCTCTTGCATCATCTAATGATATTTGCAGATTCTTATCTTCTACTTTTTCAACAACTTCTTTAGAGGCATATAATTTGAATTCACCTGTTTCTCTATCAACTGTAACAGTAACATTCTCAGCTTTATCAAAATTATTCTTATATGCTGTTATAAGAGATTGTTCTATAGTTTCAAGTAAAACTTCCTTGCTTATATCTTTCTCCTTTTCAAGTAGATTAAGAGCATCCATTAATTCATTCTTGTTCATCTTTACACCTATGCTATTGTAGTTTATCTACAATATTGCCATGTTATTTAATAGCAATGCATATATTTCCTTTCTTTAATATAATATTCAAACATTACTTATAATTAATTAATTTATTCAAATGCTAATCTTATTAATGCTAAATCTGTTCTAGCAAATATAACTTCTTTTTCATCTATTATTAGAGTAACTGTTTCTTTGTCAAACTCTTTTAATACACCGGCAAATTCTTTTTGCTTTTCGATAGGTTTGTATAACTTGATTTCAACTTTCTTGTTAATATTTCTTTTGAAATCTTTATCTTTTTTTAAAGGTCTCATTAATCCCGGAGAACTAACTTCTAATATGTATGCATCGGTTATAAAATCTGCTTCATCAAGCAAAACATCTAAACCTCTACTTACTAGCTCACAATCATCAATTGTTATGCCACCTTCCTTATCGATATAAACTCTCAAATACCAGTTGTTCAACTCTTTAATGTACTCAACATCCACTAATTCAAAGTTGTTTTGTTCCATCATTGGTTCAAGTAACTTTTCGGTTTTTTGTACATATTCAGATTGTTTTGACATAAAATATCACTCCTTTTTTGTATCATAAAGACTTAATTTTAAGTTCTTATGTTAATGCTAAAATAAAGAGTGGACTCGCGTCCACTCTGTTTTTGCCTACTATTACCGACTTAGTATAACACCTTGGCATACTAATTGCAAGGGTTAATTAGGTAAGTAATGTATATTACTTATGTAAATCAGGTAAGTAATGTATATTCTTCAAGATTCCATACTTTATTCACAAGTCCTGTGTAGAACTCTGGCTCATGACAAACTAGTAGTATTGAACCTTTATATTCTTTTAATGCTCTTTTTAATTCTTCTTTTGCTTCTATATCTAAGTGGTTTGTTGGTTCATCAAGAAGAAGGATATTGCTTTCTCTATTGATAAGCTTACAAAGTCTTACCTTTGCTTGCTCTCCTCCGCTTAAAACTTTGACCATACTTTCAATATGTTTTGTAGTTAATCCACATTTTGCTAGTGCTGCTCTTACTTCATATTGTGTATAAGAAGGAAATTCAGCCCAAATCTCATCAATACAAGAATTATTGCCAGGATTAACTTCTTGTTCAAAATAACCTATGTGTAGGTAGTCACCAAGATTTGCTTTTCCAGATAAAGGTGGAATCATTCCTAGTACACTTTTTAAAAATGTAGTTTTACCTATACCATTAGTGCCTACAAGTGCTATCTTTTCACCTTTTTCCATTCTAAGATTAATCTCTTTAGATAAAGGTTTTTCTTTACTATATCCTAAAATCAAATCATTTGTTTCAAATATCATCTTCCCGGAAGTTCTAGCATCCTTAAATCTAAACTCTGGCTTAGGTTTATCTTTTGCTAATTCTATAACATCCATCTTGTCTAGTTTCTTTTGTCTAGACATTGCCATGTTTCTTGTAGAAACTCTTGCTTTGTTACGAGCAACAAAATCTTTTAGACTGTCTATTTCTTGTTGTTGTTTTTTATATGCTGCTTCTAGTTGATTTTTTTTCATTTCATGAATTTCTAGAAATTTATAATAATCTCCTACATATCTATTAAGTTCTCTATTCTCCATATGATAAATAATATTTACAACACTATTTAAAAAATCCATATCATGTGAAATCAATATAAATGCACTTTCATATTCAAGTAAATATCTTTTTAACCATTCGATATGATTCTCATCTAAGTAGTTTGTCGGTTCATCTAGTAACAATATATCAGGTTTTTCAAGAAGTAACTTTGCAAGTAATACTTTCGTTCTTTGTCCACCACTAAGGTCTGTTACATCTTTATCTAGACCGATCTCATTTAGACCTAATGATCTACCTATTTCTTCTACTTTTGAGTCTATTATATAAAAGTCGTGGCTATCTAATAAATCTTGAATAGTCCCTGACTCTTCCATCATATTAATCATTTCGTTTTCATCTGCATCTGCCATAGCTTCAAATATCTTTGTCATTTTTTCTTCTAAATCAAAAAGATATGAAAATGCTGATTTTAATACGTCTCTTATTGTCAT
>CAZIGN010000141.1:0-4137 GCA_964538805.1 uncultured Lachnospiraceae bacterium | reverse complement strand
TATACATAGTATCTGCAAATAAAGAAACTAATAAAGTGGAATTTGGTAGCTATCCTGCCCCCATACAATCTAAAGGAGCTTTAAAGGAAGATGATGCTGTAATAATAGACTCAGAAGAAGTTGGGGAAGGGCAGAATTTATTGTACAATGCTAAAATTCTAAACAATACTAATTTTAAAACTGGGGGTTACGCAATTTTCGACGGAACGGGCAGTGTTGGAATGGATAATCTACAAATTCCAGCAGATGAAAAAGGTTTAGGAGGAAGGCCTGGTTTTTATAAAGCTAATCTTCTACACCAATTAAACAACGGCTCTTTTGATTTGACTAACGATGTTTGGAAGAAATTCAGAGAGCATAAAGCTAAGACTGGTAATACTAAAACACATTGAATAGATTCTATAGATGGTGATATTGTTTTTAAGTATCTTAGCCCAAATCAGTATAAGGGAAAACTAGTAGTTGTTATAGACATTGATGAGCCAGAGTTTTTTGAATTCTCAGTTCTGCCTACAGCAGAACGTATAGGAGAGAACTACGAGCTAACTTTAGGTAAATTAAAATGGAAAAATTCAGACACAATTCAAATAACAGGATTTGATTGGAAATTAATATTTGTTGACGGAAGTATTAGAACTCCTGCTAATGGTGGGGAGGATCCCTTTATCATAGGAGCTGAAAATAATTTAGTTTCTTATGAAATTACCCCTAAGACTAATTATACTTGGTTAGATTTTCCAGAAGAATTTAGAAATAAGTTTACTTTGAAAGGGACTGTATTGTTAGCAGAAAAATACTATTCTATATATTTTGAAAGATCTGGAGGAGTGTGTGTTTTAGGAAAAGCCCAAAAAAGGTATGAATTACTTATCCTTTCTAATAACGGAGGTAAATTAGGAGTAGACTTAGAAAATACTAAGGAGGGAGAAAAGCCGGTAGCATTTTTGCTAGAAGGACATTCACTACATAAACCAGAAGATGACTACATAATTTTAGGTACTTACACAATAGTCGATGGAAAGGCTGTTATAGAAACTATCAATGAAGAGCACGCTAACTTTATACGACAACAACCAGAAGGAGTACAAATGTTAGATGTGATTAAAGGAAAAGTTGGTGAAACTGAAGTACTGTTAGAGGATTCTTCGTGTGGAGAGTTTGATATTTATATTAAGTTTAATGTAGGGTTTACTTTAAACGATCCAACTTCTGTAGAGGGATTAAAGTTCTTTAGAGAAGAAGGAAGAGAAAGAATACCAATTCCTTATACAGTAGAAGATAACAGGACATTTAGAATCCCAGTTAATACAAAGTATAATGTACTTGTATGGTTTGAGGACTCCCTATACTCAACTACTGTAAAAATAAATAAGGACGATTTTGAAAATGAAAAAACGTTTAAAATAGCAAAACCTGTGAGACTTAAATCTTTATATTATAAAGTTCCTGAGACAGGGAATACACTCCCCACTACTATGACAATGAGTACAACGTCTATTAGTGAGGTAAATAAAAATTTACTTTTAGGACTAGTATCTACGATAACAGCTTATTCAGATAGTATGGGACAAAATGGTGAGAAAGTAACTGTAACAGATTTTAAAGTCCGCCACGTAGGGGGAGATGGAGTATTCTTAGATGCCACAGTTACTAACCCTCCTGACTGATTTAGTTCTGCCATTATTTACTTCGGTGGCGGTAAAAAAGTAGGTTTAAATGAGTATTACAACATCAACTCAGATTATTTCTATAAATACACTGTAGATGGATTAGGTGAGTATATAGTCGAAGATCCTTCGGTATTGTTTACAGAGTTTGATTACGGGGATATTAATTATAACATTTAGGCAATGAGCAGTATACCAAAAATAAAACTAAATATAAAAACTCATATATACACTACCCCAGATAATGGAAAACTTATATATGAATACAGGCCTTTTTACAACCAAAAAATGGAAGGTTTCGTGGGCGAGGCAGATTTAACAAGTCTAACTTTAGATGCAGACAAGGCTGAAATATCTATAGACAGACCTATAGAACTTAGTTTAGAAGAATCGTATGATGGATCTGTTAATGTCATAGTGAATGATAGGGTAAATCCTCTAAAGATAGTAAACTCTAGATTCTATTTAATAGATTCTAACAACTATAAAATTGGCGATAGGAAAGGAAATTTGGACACCAATATATATACAGAGAGTAATTTTAAAGTAGAAGCAAACTTAGTTAAATCAGTCCAATCAGTAATAGGACTAGATTTTTTAGGTCTTTTTGAAAATGGTAATATGAAGGTGGGGAACTACACTTTTTATTTTAAATTATCCGATTCTGATGGTAATGAGTCAGACTTTATAGCTGAAAGTGGTAAAGTTGTGTGCCACATTGGAAATATTTCTAAACCTAGATTTATTCGGGGTGGTCAAATGGGGGAAAATAGTGGTAAATCAGTAAGATTTAGACTAAAAAATATAGATTTAGCATACAATTATATACATGTTTATTATACTAGGTCAACTGGAGACAGTGAGCAGGAAATTACTACGGCTCATAAAATAGAGGAGAGATTTAAAATATCTGGCATAGATACAGAAATAGCTATATCTGGATATGAAGAGCATACCGATATTAGTTTGGAGGATATTAATGTCAGATATTCTGAATTTAATTCAGTGAAAACTACAACTAATTGTCAAAACATAACATTTGTTGGTGGAGTTTCCAATGAATATGAAGTATATAAAATGTTAGAGAAATTAAGTCTCTTCATAACTCCTAGTATAGTTAGTGATAAAGAAATTGGAAACCTTGCACATAATTATAAAGAAAAGTTTAATGAGCGTGGTGGGTATGAGTATTATAATGTAGATAATATATATTATAAGTTAGGATATTGAGACCAGGAGATATATCGACTAGGTATAGTTTATATTATGAATGACTACACACTATCTCCTGTATTTAATATAAGAGGTATTAAAGAACTTACAGAGGACACAAATTTTAATATTAGTACAGACTTAACTCAGGAAATAAACTATCAAGAAGATTTTACTATTGAAGATACCGACCACAACAGTAAGGGAATATTTAAAATAAACTCTGGTTTAGAGATGTTCTCAGAGGATGGGCAAATAAAACCTATTGGTATAAAAGTAAACTTTAATAGTGGTGTTGTGGATGGTCAGGGAATAGGCCCAGGACTTCAGGACCTAACTAGAGGGTTTTTTATAGTAAGGCAAAAAAGAATGCCCACTATTTTAGCGCAGGCCGTTGGCATAGCTACTACTAAAGAAGGGCATCTTCCAGCCATTAAATTAAATAATAGTCATGTTATTGAGTCATTTTTAACACCCGATCCTAGATTAAATAATCGTGGTATTATGTCATTATTAGGACACGATTCTAGAAATATTCCCAGATTGGGAGCTTCTTTAGTACAACTAGAAGATGACGAAGTATTAAACAATGCTTTACTATGCCCCGAGGCTTCTTTAAGAACAGAGATTTACAACAGTTATTTTAATTCATCAGAATATACACTAATTAAAAGTAAGTATCAAGCTGTAGAAATACCTAACAAAGCTGGCTTTAAAAAATCCTATATAACTGATTCACATTATTATCTAGGAGATCTTAAAAAGTCTTCTGAATCTATATACTCATCTATAAAATCAGGTTTACTTCTAATAGAGCCGGGTATAAATTTAATTAAAAATAATAACAACAAATTTTCTTCTAAAGCTGGTGATGCCGCCATAGCACATTCACAAATAGATGTAAAATATGGAGACTATTCAGACCCTACAAAATCAATAGATGTAAAGGTTTATAATAAAAGTTATTCTAAAGTTAGAGGAGAATTTAATACTTACATTGGGAGTGAATATAATTCATTAGAAGATTGTGTGTATTATAACATATATCAAAAAGACTATGATTTTGACAGAGATTGGAAAAGCTACTTTAAATTAAGATATAATGATTCTTCTCCATATTTCCCAATAAGCGATAGAATTGAATATAAAGATTTATCAGTGGTTAAAACAGATTCTATAAATAACCATTCTACGCCTACCTTATATAGAGGAGATTGTTATATAAACACATTTACTCATAGGATGAATTGAAATTTCA
>CAZIGN010000140.1:0-4158 GCA_964538805.1 uncultured Lachnospiraceae bacterium | reverse complement strand
TATTGATAAAAATTAACGTGATTCAAGGATCCTCAGCTGATATTACTAAATATGCAGGAATTTTATTCCTTAGAGAAATTCTAAAGAGGGACTGGTGGATGAAAGTTAAAATAGTAAATCTTGTACATGATGAAATTCTTGTAGAGTGTCCTAAAGAGATTGTTGAAGAAGTTAAAGAAGTTCTTATAAAATCTATGACTGAAGCAGGCAATCCTTTCTGTAGAGTTCTTCCATTAAGTGCAGATGCTTTAGTAGGTGAACATTGGGTTCATTAATATTAATAGAATAGAAATATCAAAGTTTGAATATTTATATGAAAATATATTCGTATCTTTGTAGTCTATCTTAAAGAATTAGATTAATGACAAGAACAGAAAGACAAGAACTAGCAGTTTCCAAATGGATTAAAGCTGGAGGACGTGGAACTTGTGCTTGGTGTACTGGAACAGGTAAGACTAGATTAGCTATAACAGCTATTAAATCTTTCCTAACTAAAAATTCTGGAAAGAATATAAAAGTTATTGTTCCTACAGAACATTTGAAAGTGCAATGGTTAATGGAACTAGACAAATATGGATTAAGTTTAGATGTTAAGGTAGAAATTATAAATTCTGCTGTTAAAACAGAAGAAATAGTTCACTTATTAATTCTAGATGAATCTCATAGATATGGCTCTGATACTTTTATACAAATCTTTAAAATTAAACATCCAAAATTAATACTTTCTTTATCTGCAACTTTTCATAGATTAGATGGTAGACATAGAATTATAGAAAAGTATTGTCCAGTAGTAGATGTTGTTACTGTAAAAGATGCTTTAAAAAATGGATGGTTGTCTGAATATAGAGAATATAAAGTTCTTATAGAAACAGATGACTATCATATATATCAACAAGCTTCTATGGAATTTCAAGATTCTTTTAGTATATTTAATTTTGATTTCAATTTAGCTATGAAATGTGTTACTAATATTGTTTATAGACGATATTATGCTAAAACAATGGGAATAGCTTCTAAAGATATGGATGCTATAACATTTACATGGCAAAGAGCTTTAAGAAAAAGAAAAGACTATGTAATGAATCATCCTGATAAAATAGAAATTACTAGAAAAATTCTGGATGCTAGACCTTTTTCAAAGGCTATAACATTTTCAGGAACTATAAAACAAGCTGAGAAAATTGGCAGAGGTTTTGTAGTGCATTCTGGTAAAACTAAGAAGAAGAATAGATTAACTCTAGAAGAATTCGCAAGTCTTCCTTCTGGAGTTATTAATTCTTCTAAATCTTTAAATGAAGGAGTTGATATCAAAGGATTGGATTTAGCAGTTATTTTGACAAATTCTTCTTCTCCTAATGAGAAGGTTCAAAGAATAGGTCGAGTAATTAGAAAAGAAGAAGGAAAAATTGCAGAAGTATTTACTTTGGTAATAAAAGGTACTGTAGAAGAAAAATGGTTTGAAAATAGTAGTCAGTATTCTAGTTATATAGAAATAACTGAAAAAGAGTTAGATGATATTTTAGCTGGAGATACTATTGAAAGATTAGAACAAGATGGAAAGGAAGTAGATGAATTATTTAGATTATAAACAATTAGATGAAAAATTTGATTAATATTAACAGTACAAAATGCTTATAATAAAAAAAGAATAAAAAATGGAAGAGAGTAAAGTAGTAAAGGATAAACATAAGTTCATGGCACTTTGGAAAGTTAATCAAATTAACATAACTGAACCATGACAGTAGAAAGAATGTTAGAATATTTGGTAATCAATACTATTTTCAAGAATAGACCAAATAGAGTGGAAATGACTGAAGAGGAGTATATTCCTCTTTCTGAACGAATGGTGGCATTGGAAGATGAATTTGTAAATGAATACAAATTACCATGCAGCACTAATAGTTTTGTGAAAGACTGATCTGACAAAGGTAATTTGAGTAAATAGTATTATGAACTCAGAATTATCTTTAAAAGAAGAAATTAATATTTATATAAATAGTGGTTTAACTCCATCTGAACTATTTATATTACGATTGCTATTTTTAGCACAAGATGGAGACTTGTCTCTAATAAATAATTATATATCAAATGCAGATAATGGAAAGGAAGTATTTAAAGTAGTTTTAAAGTCTTTACAAAATAAAGGGATTATATTAGCATCCTTTAAAATGCCAAAAGAAGGAGAGACTTTAAAATTTACTGATATTCCAATTAATAAAAACTTTGTAAAAAAATTTATTAAGGAATCTAACCAAATAGGAAAAGAATTTTTTGATGCATATCCTCCCTTTATTTATATTAATGGAAAAATGGCTTCTATTAAAAATATAACTAAAGCTGGATTATTTAGTATTGATGAATTCTGTTTTTTCTATGGTAGACAATTAAAGCTATCTTCTGTAAAACATGAAAGAGTAATGGAAGCTTTAGAATATGGTAAAGAACATAATTTAATTAATTATTCTATACTAGAATTTATTGCTTCTCAAAAATGGAATGAAATTGAATATATTAGAAATTCTGGAGAAGTCGCTGGTTACCAAAATAGTGAATTACTATAATGGGAGTACATAAGTTATTAAAAAACATAGAAGACGGTAAGAGTGGTAAAAATATAGGAATTTCTATGGGATTGCCTGATGTTGATAAAGTATTATATGGTATACAAAGAAAATATATTTATACTATCGGAGCCGATACTTCTGGTGGAAAAACTAGTTTTGGGCTTGATGTATTTGTATATAATCTTATAAAAAATGCAGGAGATAAAAAGATTAATATCTTATATTATTCTTTTGAAATGGCTGCAGAAGTATTATTTGCTAAATTGCTTTCCAGACATATTTGGGATGCATATGGTAAAGTTATAACATATGAAGATATTTTATCTCTTACTAGACCTATTTCTGAAGAACATCTAGAAGTGGTAAATCAATGTATTCCATGGCTTAATAAGGTTGAAAAAAGTATTACTATATATGATAAACCATTAACACCAGAAGCTATTTATGGAACTTGTAAGGAATGGTTAAGGAAGTTTGGAACTTTTATTCCTCTCAATGAACATAAAGAAGACTATGCTGAAAATGATGAATCAGAATATAAAGTAGCTATTATAGACCATGTAGGCTTAATTGGTGGGTCTGGAAATAAAAAAGAAAGAATAGATAGAACTGTAGATTATTTCATTTATTTTAGAAATAAATGTGGTATGACAGGAATATTTATTCAACAGCTTAATAGAGGACAAAAATCTATGGACCGTAAACTTAATGGATATGAGTTAGTTCAATTGGATGATTTTAAAGATACTTCTGGGACTACTGATGGTTCTGAGATTGTTATTGCACTTTATTATCCTTATAGAGAAAAAATTCCTAAAGTTGAAGGTTATCCTATCCAAAATATATTAAAAGATCGATTTAGGCTTATACAAGTTTTAAAAAATAGGTATGGTCGATCTGATGTTAATAAAGGAGTTACTTTTCATGGAGAAATAGGTATGTTTAGAGAATTACCTAGACCTGAAGAAATATCTGATTATGATAAATATTTATTATTAGAACAAAAAACAGATGATTTAAACACATTAGATGAAATTGAAAATGATAATGTTTTTAAATTTTAATAAATGGCTGATTTAATAGCTGTGGTAGGTGCATCTGGATCTGGAAAAAGCACCTCTCTAAGAAATTTAGATCCAAAAACTACATTTATAATTAATGTTGCTGGGAAACCTCTTCCATTTAAAGGTTTTAAGAAGAATTATAAACAATTAGTTCAGAATCCTGAAACAAAGAAATTTGAAGGTAATTTATATAATACATCTGATGTTGCAAAGATAGGTCAAGTATTAAGAATTATTGATAAAACCAGACCTGAAATAAGGACTGTTATCATAGAAGATGCTCAATATTTAATGGCTTTTGAAGCGATGGATAGAAGTTCTGAAAAAGGTTATGATAAATTTACTCAAATTGCTTCTAATTTTTATTCTATATTAAAAGAATCTATGAATATGAGAGACAACTTAAAAGTATGTGTTCTTACTCATAGTGAAAATACAGGAGATGCAATAAATCCTAGTTATAAAATAAAGACGATTGGTAAATAAATTTTGCCTGTATACCCCTAATTCGGTGAACCCTCAGCATGTAA
>CAZIGN010000139.1:0-4195 GCA_964538805.1 uncultured Lachnospiraceae bacterium | reverse complement strand
TAGGAAGGGAATACATATATGAAATTAATACGAAAAATTCTCTTTTCTAAAGAGGAAATATTTGTTCTGTTAAGATCGGCAGTTATGCTTACTATTGGGCTGGTTTTTTATAATATTTCAAAGGTTGTTAATGCAGACAAAACGATAAGTAGAGATATGATTAAATATTTTATTGGTATAGTTCTAATAGTTGCATCGGTTTTGAATATTTTATTAAATGATTCTTTAAAGAACACTAAAAAAATATTCAAGGGAATAAAAGCTTTTTTAGATGGAGCAGTTAATATTGTCAGAAGAATAGGTGAAATCTTTATTATAAGGAAATTAAATTATTCTAGAAATGCTTCAAACATATCTGGTTTTACAGACACGTTTTCTAAAATAAAAAAAGAGAAAAAGAGTGAACATTTTTCAAAAGTAAAGTATAAAAAATGGTCTAAGATGGATAAAATTGAAAAAATAAGATTCATCTACTATAAAGCAACTACTAGATTTATTAAAAAAGGATATGAGTATAAAAAAACATTTACTGCAAACGAAAATTATTCAAACTTAAAAAATAAAAATTTTATTAAAGATGATGTTTTGCTTTTTTTTGAAGAGTATAATAAAGCAAGATATACAGAGAAAACTAATGTTGATGAAGAAAAAATAGAGACTTTTAGAAAGAAAATGTCGGTAAATAAGTAATGACAAGGCAAAAAGAGTGTGTTATAATATGCTGATGTTATGTACCTATATGACCTGGTAAAGTATTAAAAAGCAGACCATATTGCTGAAAAATCCAGTGTCTCGTAGGGCAGTTAATAAAAAAATATAGAAAAGATATTATGAAAGGTTTAGGTAAAAAAATGAGCGTACAAATCGAAAAATTAGAGAATAACATGGCGAAACTTACAATAGAGGTTGCTGCTGAAACTTTTGAAAGTGCAATTGAAAAGGCATATAACAAGAACAAATCAAAGATGAGCGTGCCTGGATTTAGAAAAGGAAAAGTTCCAAGACAAATGTTAGAAAAAGTTTATGGTGCAGGAATCTTTTTTGATGATGCAGCTAATGAAGTTATCCCAGAAGCATATGAAAAAGCAGCTATTGAGAGTGAATTAGATATAGTTTCTCAACCAACAATTGATGTTGTTCAAATTGAAAAAGGTAAAAGCTTCATATTTACTGCAGAAGTAGCTTTAAAACCAGAGATTGAACTTGGAAAATATAAAGGAATTGAAGTTGAAAAAGTTGCAGCTGAAGTAACAGAAGAAGAAATCAATGCAGAATTAGATAAAGCTAGAGAACAAAATTCAAGAATTGTTCCAGTAACAGACAGAGCTGTAGAAGATACTGATGTTGCTGTAATTGACTACGAAGGATTTGTTGATGGAGTAGCATTTGAGGGTGGAAAAGGTGAAGATCACTCATTGACAATTGGTTCTCATTCATTTATTGATACATTTGAAGAGCAGTTAATCGGCAAGAACATTGGTGATGAAGTTGAAGTAAATGTTACCTTCCCAGAAGAGTACCATGCTGAAGAATTAAAAGGAAAAGCAGCAGTATTCAAAGTTGCAATTAAAGAAATAAAGAAAAAAGAAATGCCAGAATTAGACGATGAATTCGCGCAAGATGTATCAGAATTCGACACTATTGAAGAATATACTGCTGATGTTAAAGCTAAACTTCTTGAAGCTAAAGAAAAACAAGCGAAGATGGAAGTTGAAAACAAATTAATCGAAGCAATTGTAGAAGATTCAAAGATGGATATTCCAGAAGCAATGATTACTTCTCAAACAAGACAAATGGCAGATGATTTTGCTAGAAGAATTCAATCTCAAGGTTTGACTTTAGAACAGTACTTCCAATTCACAGGTCTTACTATTGAAAAGTTACTTGAAGATATGAAGCCACAAGCTCTAAAAAGAATCCAAAGCAGATTAGTTTTAGAAGCAATTGTTAATGCGGAAAACATTGAAGCAACTGAAGAAGATGTTGAAAAAGAATTAGAATCTATGTCAAAAGCTTACCAAATGGAAGTTGAAAAACTTAAAGAATTAGTAGGCGAAAATGAAATGAAATCATTAAAGATGGATCTTCAAGTTCAAAAAGCTGTAGATTTTGTTGTTGCAGCAGCAAAATAGTAAAAAAGTAAGTGCAAATATATTAGAAAGAGGGTAAGTGATATGAGTTTAGTGCCTGTTGTCATAGAACAAACAAGTCGTGGAGAAAGATCGTTTGATATTTATTCTAGACTTTTAAAAGAAAGAATTATATTTTTAGGCGAAGAAGTTAATGAAGTAACAGCAAGTTTGATTGTAGCACAGATGCTTTTTTTAGAGTCTGAAGATCCAAGTAAGGATATTCATTTATATATTAACAGTCCGGGTGGTTCGGTAACTGCAGGAATGGCTATATATGACACTATGAATTATATAAAGTGTGATGTATCTACTATTTGTATGGGAATGGCTGCAAGCATGGGAGCATTCTTACTTTCAAGTGGTGCAAAAGGAAAGCGTTATGCATTACCAAACGCAGAAATAATGATACACCAACCATTAGGTGGTGCAAAAGGTCAAGCAACAGATATTAAGATAGTTGCAGATCATATATTAGAAACTAAGAGAAAATTAAATCAGATATTATCAGATAATACAGGACAACCTTTTGAAACAATCGAGAAGGATACAGACAGAGATAACTATATGTCTGCTCTTGTGGCAAAGGAATATGGAATTATTGATAAAGTTATCGCTAACAGATCTGAAGCAGCAGAAGATACAAAATAATAGTGGGGTGAATTAATGGCAAACAGACCCGATAATGAAAATAAAGGTTTAAGATGTTCTTTTTGTGGTAAACCGCAAGATCAGGTTAAAAAGTTAATAGCAGGACCAAATGGAGCGTTTATTTGTGACGAATGTGTTGATATATGCGCAGAGATTATAGAAGAAGAGTTTGACGAAATTGAAGATGGTAAAGACGGAATCAATCTATTAAAACCTAAAGAAGTAAAAGCTTTTCTAGACGGATATGTTATTGGACAAGATGAAGCAAAAAAAGTTCTTTCGGTAGCAGTTTATAATCATTATAAGAGAGTAATTAGCGAAAAACAGCTTGGTGTGGAATTGCAAAAAAGTAATATATTAATGCTAGGTCCTACAGGATCAGGTAAAACATATTTAGCTCAAACACTAGCAAAACTCCTTAATGTACCATTTGCAATTGCAGATGCTACGGCGTTGACTGAGGCAGGCTATGTTGGGGAAGATGTAGAAAACATACTTTTAAAATTAATTCAGGCAGCAGATTATGATGTGGAAAAAGCCGAATATGGAATTATTTACATTGATGAAATCGATAAAATAACTAAGAAATCTGAGAATGTTTCTATAACAAGAGATGTATCAGGTGAAGGTGTACAACAAGCACTTTTAAAGATTTTAGAAGGTACAACAGCATCGGTTCCACCACAAGGTGGAAGAAAACACCCACATCAAGAATTGATACAAATAAATACTACTAATATATTATTTATATGTGGTGGTGCATTTGATGGACTTGAAAAGATAATTGAATCAAGAATAGATAAAAAATCTATAGGTTTTAATGCTCCTGTATCAACAACAGAAGATGAAAAAACTGATGATATTTTAAAACAAGTAATGCCACAAGATTTGACAAAGTTTGGATTAATTCCTGAATTTATAGGACGTGTTCCTGTGGTGGTTTCTCTAAACAAGCTTGATCGTGATGCACTAGTAAGAATTCTTAGAGAACCTAAGAATGCTATATTAAAGCAGTATCAAAAATTGTTTGAATTAGATGCGGTAGATTTAGAATTTACTGAAGATGCAATACAAGCTATAGCCGATAAATCATTTAGCAGAAAAACTGGAGCTAGAGGACTTAGAGCGGTTATGGAAGAGTCAATGATGGATATAATGTTTGAGATACCATCAGATGAAGGTGTTTCAAAGTGTATAATTACTAAAGAAGTAGTCGAGCATAAGGCAGATCCAGTGTTAGAATACAAAGAAGTAATTAAAACTGTCAAAAAAACTACGGAAAAGAAAAAAGCTATAAAAACTAGTGATAGTGATGAAATAGCCTAGTTAACAAAACTGTCGCAGTGTTGTGTTTAATACTGCGGCATTTTTTCTAATTATAAAACATTTTTAAAGGTGTACCAAGTTTAAGGTAA
>CAZIGN010000138.1:0-4227 GCA_964538805.1 uncultured Lachnospiraceae bacterium | reverse complement strand
CCAATTCCACCACTTGTAGAAGCACCACCTATAAAGCAAGCTCCAATTGCATCAAGTTCAAAGTTGATACCAGCTTTTGGCGTTGATGAATTTAGTCTTCCTGTAAATATTATACCCGCTACAGCTGCTAATAGTCCCATGTTAGTATACACCCAAAACATTACTCTTTTTGTGTTTACACCTGATAACTGGGCAGCCTTAGGATTACCACCAAACGCATAAATATGTCTTCCCGGAATGGTTTTGTTGGTAATGAAACTATATAGAAGTATCAAGAATACAACTAGTATAAGAACAACTGGTATACCTTTATATAATGCTAAATTATATGTAAATTGTAAAACCACTAGAATAATTACTGCTACTTGCATTATAAATACTGGGTAAGCTGGTACTTTTAACCCATGTGATTCTTTTTTCTTTCTCTTATCAAACATCATTAACAGATATATTAATGATGCTGAAACACCTGATAATATAGCAAACATATTAATTTCTAATTCTTTACCTATCTCAACTGCTAGACCAGATGCTACAAATATAGATATTGCATTAATAGATAAAACAACAATCGCTATAAAAGTTATGCAATTTTTAAAACTTGGAACATTAATATTGTTTTCGATCTTTGTTTTTCTTCTAAGCAAAACAAAGGCAACAAAGGCAGCAGATATTAACAATCCAACTAGTAAAGCAATTATTTCAATGTTTTTTATCTCTGAAAAATCAGGGAAAAATCCTGATGATAAAAATGTGAATTCTTCTGGAAAAGGAGCAAGACTTGTTCCTTCAAGTATAACCATTGTAAGACCTCTAAACAATAGCATTCCTGCAAGAGTTGTTATAAATGCTGGAACTCCCATATAGGCTATCCAAAATCCATTCCACATACCAATTATAACACCTATGAGTAATGATATTCCTATAGCTAACATTACTGGCATATTTTCTTTAATTATAAGTACGCCAGCTACTGCTCCTACAAATCCAGCTACTGAACCTACAGAAAGATCAACATTACCTCCTGTTAGTATACATAAAAGCATACCTGTTGCTAATATCAAAATATATGCATTTTGTGAAATCAAATTAGATATATTCATTGGCTTTAGTAAAACGCCCTCTGTTGTTATTTGAAAATATATTACTATTACAATCAAAGCAATAATCATTACATATTGTCTTAAATTTCCTTTTAATATCTCAGCTATTTTCTTCATAGTATTCTCCCTATTGATTTTTCATTATACAACGCATTATAGATTCTTGAGAAGCTTCATCAGAGTTAAGTTCTCCAACCATCTTACCTTCATTCATTACATAAATCCTATCGCACATTCCTAGAATTTCAGGTAATTCAGAAGATATCATAATTATGGACTTTCCTTGCGCAGCCATCTCATTTATTATTGTATAAATTTCATACTTAGCTCCAACATCTATACCTCTTGTAGGTTCATCTAGTATTAGTACATCTGGTTCTGTAAATATCCATTTGCTAAATACAACTTTTTGTTGATTTCCACCTGAGAGATTGCCTGTTTTTTGATGAATTGAAGATGATCTAATATTAAGTTTTTTTCTATATTCTTCTGCTACTTTCATCTCTAAATTCTCATCAATAACTATACCTTTTGTAATCTTATTTAAAGCTCCTAAAGTAATATTATGTTTAATATCATCGATCAATACTAGTCCTGCTGATTTTCTATCCTCAGTAGCATAAGCTATACCATGTTTTATAGCATCATCCACCTTATTCAAATGGATTTCTTTGCCTTCTTTAATGATAGCTCCTTTAATATTCTTTCCATATGATTTACCAAATATACTCATTGCTAATTCTGTTCTTCCTGCACCCATGAGTCCAGCAATCCCAACAACTTCGCCTTTTCTTACATTTAGATTAATGTCTTTTAATATTTGCTTTGTTTCATCTTTATTATCAAAAGCATTCCAATCTTTGATTTCAAAATAAACTTCCCCGATTTTGTTATCTCTTTTTGGGAATCTTTCTACAAGCTCCCTGCCAACCATACCTTTAATTATTCTATCTTCTGTTATCTCATCTTTTCCTTTTACTAAAGTTTCAATAGTTTTTCCGTCCCTTATTACAGTTATTTCATCTGCTACTTTTGTTACTTCATTAAGCTTATGTGAAATTATTATACAAGTTAAACCTTCTTCTTTTAATTCCAACAAAAGGTTTAAAAGATTTTCTGAATCCTCATCATTAAGAGCTGCAGTTGGTTCGTCTAGAATTAGCACTTTAATATCTTTTGCTAAAGCTTTAGCTATCTCAACTAATTGCTGTTTTCCCATACCAACATCTTTAATCTTCTTATCCACATTTTCTTTAAGTCCAACCTTTTTTAGCATCTCTATAGTTTTAGTATGAGTTTTATCCCAGTCTATTACACCTGGCTTGCTAACTTGTTCATTACCTAAAAATACATTCTCCGCTATTGTTAGGGTTGGTATTAAAGCTAGCTCTTGATGAATTATCCCAATACCTTTAGCTTCGCTTTCTTTAATATGTTTGAATTTACATTCCTGGCCATCTAATATTATATCCCCTTCGTAAGTCCCATATGGATATACTCCACTAAGTACATTCATCAATGTTGATTTGCCTGCACCGTTTTCACCTACCAGCGCATGAATTTGCTGTGGCTTAACTTTCAAATTAACATTATCAAGAGCTTTAACACCTGGAAATAGTTTTACAATATTTTTCATCTCTAATGCATATTTTTCCATAGTACACCTCTGTCTAAACATTTTCTTGTTAATTAAAATTGTCGGTCAGTAGTAATTCTACTAACCGACATTATTTAAATCCTATTTAATATCGCTTTCTTTTAAATAACCAGAATCAATAACCTTTTCTTTATAGTTATCAACTGTAACAACATAAGGTGTTAATAAGTATGAAGGTACAATCTTTACATTGTTATCATATGTTTTAACATCATTTGTTTCTGGTTCTTTTCCTTCTATTACTGCATCAACCATATCTGATGCAACTTTAGCAAGTTCTCTTGTATCTTTTAATATAGTAGAATACTGATCACCTGAAATAATTAATTTGATTGATGCTGCTTCTGCATCTTGTCCTGTAACTACTGGCATATCTTTTCCTTTTTCATATCCAAATGCTGATAAAGAAGAAATTATACCTCTTGAAATTCCATCATATGGTGATAAAACACCATGTAATACTGTTCCTTCAGAATAATTAGCAGCTAAGATAGCATCCATACGTGCTTGAGCAACTGCTCCGTCCCATCTAAGTGTACCAGTTTTTTCTTGTGTTGTTTGACCAGATACAACTTTTACTGTTCCATCATCAATAAGTGGTTTTAAAATATCCATAGCTCCTTCAAAGAAGTAAAATGAGTTAGTATCATCTGGTGAACCTGCGAATAATTCGATATTATAAGGTCCGTCACCTTTTTGAGCTTTTAAACCATCTACTAAAGATTGTGCCTGTAATTGACCAACTTTTCTGTTATCAAATGTTGCATAATAAGAAACTGCATCAGTATTTACTAATAAACGATCATAAGAAATAACTTTAATTCCTTGTTTTTTAGCATCATTTAAAGTATCTGATAATGTTGAACCATCAACTGCTGCAACAACTAATACATCTGCACCTTTTGTCATCATATTTTCTATTTGAGATTTTTGTGTAGGTATATCATCTTCAGCATATTGAAGATCTACTTTATATCCTTTCTTTTCAAGGATATCTTTCATTGAGTTACCGTCTTTTATCCAACGTTCACTTGATTGAGTAGGCATTGAAATACCTATGTACTTTTGATCTTTTTTCTCATCATCGTCTCCACATCCTGCAAATGAAAACATTGCAAATGTAAGAAGTAAAACTGTTAAAACTGCAAATAACTTTTTCCCATTTCTCATAAATTCCTTCCTCCTAATTGTGTTGTGCTGCATCATCTTTGTAATTAATGCAAAATGGTTGTTTATTAATTATGTATAAAGATTATAAAATAACCATGAATTTATTGTACCTTTTGTATATGAAATTGTCAATATTTTTTCATTATTTCTGACATTTTTTTATCAATTTGTAACTTTCTTGCAAAAACTTTATTATTAGCCTCTAATCTTAGACAAAATATTTAAAATTATGATTTATAAGCAAAAAAAGAACACCACCTTAAGTTGTTTGCAGTGTTCCTTCTATTCTATAATTTT
>CAZIGN010000137.1:1874-4253 GCA_964538805.1 uncultured Lachnospiraceae bacterium | reverse complement strand
CGAAGTAGAAGCTTTCTTAGGATTGTAGAATTATACCAACTTTTACAGATAGGAGTAAACAATGGGATATTTGTTTGAAATTAATGATTTAAAGTTTAAATCTATACTCGATATTAAACAGTTGAATATAAAAAAGAATGTAGTTACGACTATAGTAGGAAGTAGTGGAAGTGGAAAAACGACACTATTAAAGATGTTAAACAAACTAATATCACCTGATTCTGGAACGATATTATATAACTCAAATGATTTATCCTTATTAGATAGTGTTTTGCATAGAAGAGAGGTTATAATGTTATCTCAAAATCCTGCAATATTTGACGGAACTATTAAAGACAATCTTTTAAAAGTAATTGAATTTCATGAAAAAAATGTACCAAATGATGATTTATTAAAAGCTATCTTAAAACAGGTAAGACTTGAAAAAGAACTAGATACTAATTCATCTAAGCTTTCAGGTGGAGAAAAACAAAGACTTGCCTTAGCAAGAGTTATTGTGTTAGAACCAAAAGTTTTGCTTTTAGATGAACCATCATCTGCTCTTGATTCTCAGACAGAAGATGAGATAATTACTATGATAGTTGAGTATGCAAAGCATAACGAAAAAACGCTTATTATGATTACACACTCTAAGAATGTAGCACAAAAGTTCTCGGATGAAGTAATAGAATTAAAAAAACAAGATAATATATAAAAAGAAAGGTGCCAATATGGAAGGTGTAATTGAACTTAGCTTATTACAAGTAGCAGCCTCTTATGTATTCGTATTAGTTGTTCTTTTGATTATTAGAGTTAGAAAAATTAACAGAGAAAAGGAAATGATCATCTCATCAATAAGGATGACACTTCAATTAATGCTAACAGGTTATGTCTTAGTTTATGTGTTTAAATATCCAAATCCTTTTATTACAGTAGCTATTATAGTGCTGATGGAGGTTTTTTCGATATTGACAATTCTAAAAAAGTTCAAAGGAAAACTTTCGAAAGAATTAAAAAAGATAATTGCTTTATCAATGATCATTGGAACTCTTTCAACTTTGTTTTTCTTTCTATTTGTAGTAATACAAGTAAGTCCTTGGTACTCTCCTAGATATTTTGTTCCGATTGCTGGTATGCTTATTGGTAATTCGATGACAGGAATATCATTAGGAGTAAAGTCATTAATTGAGGGAATGGATATACAAAAAAACTTAATAGAAGAAGCTTTAATACTTGGAGCAACACCAAAGGTTGCGGCTAGGGCACTTGTAAATAATTCTTTTGATTCAGCAATAATGCCTACAATAAACTCAATGGTTGGAATGGGCATAGTGTTTTTGCCAGGGATGATGACAGGACAAATTCTATCAGGTACTAATCCACAATCAGCGATTGCCTATCAGATAGCAATTATGTTTGGGATTCTTGGAGCCTGTTCAATAACAATATTAGTAATGTTACAACTAGGATATAAAACATTTTTTAATAAACAAGCTCAGATGTTATTTGATTAGATATAATAAAAAAGGATAAGGTATTAATATGAAAGCTTTTGTTTCTTTTGATTTTATGAAAGAATATGGACTAAAAACGTGTGCTTATTCTACAAGATTTGGTGGTGTTAGCAAAGATGAGTTCGCGAGCATGAATCTTGGTTTTAACACTAATGATAAAAAGGAGAATATAACTAGTAATTTTATGATTATTAGCGAAGAATTAGATGTTGAATATGAAAAATTAGTAAACGCAAGGCAGACACATTCTACTAAAGTAGTTAGCGTGAATATGAATGATGCGGGAAAAGGAATATATAAAGAAGCCTTTGAAGACGAAGTGGATGGACTAATTACTAATGAGAAGAATCTAGTTTTAGTGGGAACTTTTGCAGACTGCGTGCCTATATATTTTTATGATAAAGCAAAACAAGTAATTGCCTTAGCTCATGCTGGGTGGAGAGGTACCTTGGGTAATATCGCATCACAAGTAATTCAAAAAATGAAATCTGATTATGGAACGAATGAATCAGATGTTGTTGCTTTAATAGGACCGTCAATAAGTAAATGTTGCTTTGAAGTATCAAAAGATGTAGAAAATGAAGTTAAAAACATCTTAAACCAAGATGAATATAATGAATGTGTGAGACCCATTGCAACAAATACGGTAAAACAAGAAGAAAAATATTTTGTAGATTTAAAACTTATAAACAAACTTTTTTTAGAAAAATCGGGTTTGTTGTCAGAAAACATAAAAATCAGTGATATTTGTACTTGTTGTCAAAGTGATAAGTTTCATTCACACAGAAAAACAAAAGGTAAAAGAGGAGCAAATGCTGCCTTTATAAGCCTGTAAAACTTTACAAATAAAAATCATATAAAGATCATATAAAGATCATATAAAGAT
>CAZIGN010000137.1:0-1774 GCA_964538805.1 uncultured Lachnospiraceae bacterium | reverse complement strand
ATCATATAAAGATCATATAAAGATCATATAAAGATGTAGATACATATATAATCAAAATCATATAAAACCGTAAACCTAAAAAATATGATGCTATTATATATAAAACATAATCTCGGATTTGTCTTTTTCAATTTTTGCTCTGTCAATTATGTCTTGAAGAGTCAAATTATCAAGAAAATCTGACAAGGTCAAATCTAGAGGATCATACAAAAGAGCTCTTGTTGCTAATTCTATGGAATTAGAATCATCAAGAGTTTTTTCTGTTTTTTCGAATAAGGAAGTCTCTATTGATGTAAGTATATCCAAAACTTTTATATCTTCTGGACTTCTTTTTAGTTGATAACCACCAGAAGAACCTTTTGTTGAAACAACTATATTGCCTCTTTTTAGGAGTGCAAAAACCTGTTCTAAATATATCTTTGAGATACCAAGAGCTTCCGAAATACTAATCAAAGTAACAGAGTCGCTTAGCGCTCTATTAAGTCCCATATGGGTGGTTGCTGCTAGAGCATACCTGCTTTTTGCTGAAATTCTCATAATACACCACTGCACATCACATTAAGTCTAGCGATTGTGCCCTTTCAAAAATTATTTTTAAAACCTATTGACATGATAGGAAAAATGTAATAATATATACCCAACAGATAACATATTAAACATATACATCTACTATGTATTATAGAACAAAAGTACGCAGATGTAAATAAGAATCTAAAAAAGAAGAAAAATTATGGAGGATAAGACATGGCAAACATTTATAAAAAATTATCAGATTTAGTAGGAAAGACACCTTTATTAGAACTAGGCAACTATAAAGAGAAAAATCATCTAGAAGGAAATATTCTGGCCAAACTTGAAAGTTTTAATCCTGCGGGAAGTGTTAAGGATAGAGTGGCTAAGGCTCTTATTGATGAAGCAGAAGCTAGTGGAAAACTAACTAAAGAATCTGTTATTATAGAACCAACTAGTGGAAATACAGGAATAGGCCTTGCTTCAATTGGTGCATCTAGAGGATATAGAGTTATATTAACAATGCCAGAAACAATGAGTGTAGAAAGAAGAAATCTTTTAAAAGCCTATGGAGCTGAGTTAGTTTTAACGGAAGGTGCGAAAGGAATGAAGGGTGCAATAGCAAAAGCTAGTGAATTAGCAAAGAGTACCCCTAATTCATTTATACCTGGACAGTTTGACAATCCAGCCAACCCAGCTGTTCATAAAGCTACAACAGGTCCTGAGATATGGGAAGATACAGATGGTAAAGTTGACATATTAGTAGCAGGAATCGGAACTGGTGGAACAATAAGTGGAGCAGGAGCTTATCTAAAAGAGCAAAATCCTAACATAAAGGTGGTGGCGGTTGAACCAAAAGATTCACCGATTTTATCTGCTGGAACAGCAGGTCCACATAAGATACAAGGAATAGGAGCAGGCTTTATTCCTAACAACCTAGATACAGATATTTATGATGAGATAATCACTGTAACAAATGAGGATTCATTTGAAACAGGAAGAGATATAGCAAAAAGTGAAGGTCTTTTGGTTGGAATATCTTCAGGAGCAGCTTTATGGGCAGCAACGCAAGTAGCCAAAAGAGAAGAAAACAAAGATAAAAACATAGTTGTAATACTACCTGATACAGGAGAAAGATACTTATCAACTGCATTATTTACATTTGAGTAAAATATAAAACCAGCCACGAAGACATTTGTTAAGTGGCTGGTTTTATATAGCAAAAGGTGTCTGTGTTATGAGTGGATATGAAGCTTTATTAAAG
>CAZIGN010000136.1:0-4272 GCA_964538805.1 uncultured Lachnospiraceae bacterium | reverse complement strand
TAATTTTAGTGAGGCAATATTATCTTTTTCTGTAAACAAATTTATTTTTTCAAAATATAACTTTTCAAATCCATATTTTATTAACTCTTTTCCAACTTCTGTTGCATATCCTTGGTTTTGATAGTTTTTATCAATCAAGTAACCAAATTCAACTTCTATTTTGTCATTAACTTCACGATTATTATAACCCATTCTACCAATTATATTACCTGTTTTTTTATCTTCAAGTATCCAAACTCCATAACCATAAAATCTATACATACTTTCTATGTAATCTTTTATGTAATTTTCTTCTGCTTCTTTTTCATAGAGTTGTTCAACAAATTTTTCTGTTTTTAAAGTTTCATAAACCTCGATTAGCTTATTGTAATCCGAAACTTCCATTTCTCTTACTCTTATTCTTTTTGTTTCAAGAATAACTCTAGGAATCCTATGAGAGAAGGCATATACCATTTCAACAAATTCTTTATCTAATTCTTCAAAACCTAATACAAGATAGTCCGCTTTATCTAAACATTGTTCCCCTGAATTAGGATTTACAAATCCGACACAACTCATATTTGCACTTTTTGCTGCCAAAACACCATTTTGCGAATCTTCTACAACTAAGCATTCTTCGCTCTTTAATCCTAATTTTCTAGCTGTTTCCAAAAATACGTCAGGCGCAGGTTTAGGATTTTTTACATTTATTCCACTTACTAGCTCTGTGAAATACTTCTTGATACCAAAATACGTTGTAACTTCATTTATGTATTCAATAGATGAAGAGGATGCTACTGCTAATTTATATCCTTCATCGTAAAGATGTTTAACAAATTCATATACATACTTGATTGGTAAAAAGCCTGTTTCATCGATCAATCTTCTTTTTTCGATTCCTGATTCTAATACTAATTGTTCTACCGATTCCACCAACGAAAAATAATCCTTCATAGTTTTCCACATATGAGGATTAGTTGAACCAATAAATTGTTTATAATAATCATAATCTAGCTCAATACCTTTTTTTCTAAGCATATTGACATTAGCTTTATAATGGAGGGGTTCACTATCAACTAGCACCCCATCCATATCAAATATTATTGCTTTTAGCATTTTTCTGGCTCCGGATAATCTATTCCAAAAGTTTCTACTGTAACTGTCTTCATAACTTGAGGAACTATTGGTCTATCTGAATAATCTGTGTCAACATCTGCAATTTTATTTACTACTTCCATACCTTCAACTACTTTTCCAAATGCTGCGTATGAACCATCAAGATGTGGAGAGTGTTTATGCATTAAAAAAAACTGAGATCCTGCTGAGTTAGGAGCCATTGATCTAGCCATAGATAAAACGCCCTCTGAGTGAACTAAATCATTTTTGAATCCATTATTATTAAACTCTCCTTTAATAGAATAACCAGGACCACCCATACCATTACCATCTGGGCATCCTCCTTGAATCATAAAACCATTGATTACTCTGTGAAAAATTAATCCATCATAAAAGCCTTTTTGTACAAGGCTAATAAAGTTATTAACTGAAACTGGTGCGATTTCTGGATAAAGCTCTGCTTTAATAACTTCACCGCTTTCCATTGTTATTGTTACTATAGGATTTTTAATTTCTGACATTCTTACCTCCACGCTACTAATACCTAAATTCTTATGTTTAGAGTAGCTTAATTTTATTTTTTATAGTATAAAAAAGGATGACAAACTTACGTTTTAACTTTTTTTAGCTTTATTCATAGTTTCATCTATCACTTTTTTTATATTATCATGTTCATAGTTTGTTCAAATTTTATTAACTAACCTTTTACACATACACCATTGCATCTTCACATTTTCACATTATAATACGAATATAGAAAATTAATTTTTTCATAATCTTCATCCGCAGGGATGAAGACTCCTCCCTTTTATTAAATGATACAATTAACCTTCAATTACAGAAAAGAAGATATGAAAATATCTTCTTTTTTGTTTGTATAAAACTTTATTCATAAAGAAGAAGACTTCACTTCTTCTTTATGATGTGATTTAATCACTAGTTTTTAGTTTTATAATTTATACTTCAAACAATAAGTCAGAATAAGATGGCATAGGCCATACTTCTTTATCCACTAACATTTCAAGTTTATCAACTGATGTTCTAAGTTCTTCCATTACTGGTCTAACATTATCTCTATAAGCAAAAGCTTCGTCTTTACCTTTTAGAGCCTTAGCTTTTTTATCTTCTTCAATAAGCTTTGATAGAGCAACTTTTGTATCTGAGAGAAGTTGTGAAGTTTCTGCTAACAATTCAGTTTGCACACTAACATCTACATCCGCAGCGGCCTTTACTTGATTTATTGAATTTGCAAGAGAAGTTACAAATTTAATAACTGCTGGAATTATATCTTTTGATGTCATGTTAATCATTGTTTGAGCTTCTATATGAAGTACATTTGAAAATGCTTCGTATTGAACTTCTGCTCTTGATAAGAGTTCTTTTCTATTAAATACACCAAATTTTTCGTATAACGTAAAAGCTTTTTCAGTTGTTAATGCAGGTATAGCATCAAGCATTGTTTTTAGGTTTGGTAAACCCCTTAAACTTGCTTCTTCTACCCACTCATCACAATAACCATTACCATTAAATACTATTCTATGATATTTAGTGGCATAATCTTTTATCAAATCATGAACTGCTAAATCAAAATCGTCTGCTTTTTCAAGTTCATCAGCAATTTCACAAAATGCTTCTGCAACAATTGTATTCAATACAACGTTAGGATTTGCAACTGAATCAGAAGATCCAACCATTCTAAATTCAAACTTATTTCCAGTAAATGCAAATGGTGAAGTTCTATTTCTATCTGTAGCATCTCTGCTTAGTAAAGGAAGTGTTCTAACTCCTGTTTGTAACTTTCCTTGTTGAATACTTCTTGTTGCATTACCTGTGCTAATTAATTGTGTTAATACATCTTCTAGTTGATCTCCTAGAAATACTGATATTATAGCTGGTGGCGCTTCATCCGCCCCTAATCTGTAGTCATTTCCTGGATTAGCTGCAGATTCTCTAAGTAAATCAGCATGTGTATCTACCGCTTTTAAGATAGCAACTAAAACCAATAAAAACTGTATGTTTTCATGAGGTGTTTTTCCTGGCTTTAATAAATTTATTCCATCATCAGTTGTCAATGACCAGTTATCATGTTTTCCCGAACCATTTACTCCATCAAAAGGCTTTTCATGTAAAAGGCAAGTCAAACCATGTCTTCCTGCAACTTTCTTTAAAGATTCCATAGTAAGCTGATTATGATCAACTGCTATGTTAGCTTGTGTATAAACCGGTGCTAGTTCATGTTGAGCTGGTGCAACCTCATTATGTTGTGTCTTTGCAGATACGCCTAATTTCCACAATTCGATATTCAAATCTTTCATAAATACTGCGATTCTTTCTCTTATTGTTCCAAAATAGTGATCTTCAAGTTCCTGTCCTTTTGGAGGTTTTGCTCCAAACAATGTGCGGCCTGTAAATATAAGATCTGTTCTTTGTAAATACTTGTTTCTGTCTATTAAGAAATATTCTTGTTCCGCACCAACTGATGGTATAACTGATTTTGATGTTGTGTTACCAAATAATCTAATTATTCTTAAAGCTTGCTTATTAATAGCCTCCATTGAACGAAGAAGTGGTGTTTTTTTATCCAAAGCTTCACCTGTGTATGAACAAAATGCTGTAGGTATACAAAGTGTTGCACCTGATGCATCTTCTCTTATAAATGCTGGCGATGTACAATCCCATGTTGTATATCCTCTAGCTTCAAAAGTAGCTCTTAATCCGCCTGATGGAAAAGAAGATGCATCTGGCTCTCCTCTTACTAACTCGCTTCCAGAAAATTCCATAAGAATCTTACCTTCTTTGTTAGTACTTGAAATAAACGAATCATGTTTTTCAGCGGTTATTCCTGTCAAAGGTTGAAACCAATGAGTATAGTGTGTTGCTCCTTTTTCAATTGCCCATTCTTTAATAGCATGTGCTACAACTCCTGCGATTTCTTGGTTAAGATTCTCGCCTTCATCTATTGTTTTTCTTAATTCTTCATATACCTTCTTAGGTAATTTTCTTCTCATAACTGCATCATTAAATACATTCATTCCAAAAATCTCTTCAACATTTACTAATTCACTCATAGATTTCCTTTCCTTGGTATCTCTACCTTGTAACAATATTTATATATTCACTAATGTTTTTTATTCTATAGATTACATTAGTATTTATAACTTTAGTTCGTTAAAAAAC
>CAZIGN010000135.1:0-4275 GCA_964538805.1 uncultured Lachnospiraceae bacterium | reverse complement strand
ACTAAAGCTTGTTAGACTATGTATTTTTTCGCAACCATCAACATACCAATAACTTGGCAAGAATCTCGCAACATTTCTAACAGTTTCACCCAATATTGAAATTGGTACAAAAACACCTGTTAAAAATGATGAGCCTAGCGCAACTGTGTTTGCTATTGCCGACCTACCATTTGCTGAACTTACAAGCGTACTTGCAAGGAAACCAATACTTAGGGCAACAATAGAAAATATTAGAGAATTAAGTATATAAAGACCACCTTTGTAATTTAGCATTTCTTGCCCATGCATAAAATATACAAATATCATTATTATTGACCAGATGAATATAGTCAGACATAAATTTGAAAGTACTAGTATCAAATTAAGAGTAGTTGGTCTCATTGCTGATATCTTATTTCTTCTTTTGATTTCTTTATTATTGAATATTGCCGCTAAAGTTCCCACACTAGCGATAATTGAAGCCATAATTGTATAAGCTGCAAAAATAAATTGTTGCTTCAAGTCTGATTTTTCTTGTTTTACTTTGTGCAAGAATTCAACTTCAGATTTATTTTCTACATTATCCATTGCTTTTTTTACTAAGCTCTCCATATCAATGTTCTTAATTCCGGTTTTATATAAATCTAATGAATTCATAAAATTATTAATAAGATTGCTTACATAGATACCACTAAAAGAGTCTGCGACTTCTCTTTTTTCAATTTCCTTAAGATTACCCTCGATAAAGCTATTTGAAAAACCTTCAGGAATTATAACAATATACTCTACTATTCTGTAAAAAAGTGCATCCTGAATACCTTCATCTGTTTCAACAATATCTTTTATTTGAAGCTTATCTTCTAAATATGTTTTAATTCCTTTTGACAATACACTATTATCATTATCTATATAGGCAACCCTAATATTAGCATTAACATATCCTTCTTTAGTTTTATCAGAACTATAACTAGAAAATAGCAGTGACATTCCAATGAAAATTCCTAGCATTATTAATACATCTGCTAGATTTCTACTACAAATTTTTATGCAAGCTTTAAATACTGTCATATTTTTGCCTCCTTAATAATGCAAGTGTAGCAAAAAATGCCACTAAAGTTATCAATATCATGCTTGTAATGTTGTTTATATAATGAGAAATTCCTTCATAATAGTACAACTTATAATACGAGTCTGTAATAAGACTTGCTGGATTAATTTTGTTGATAATTGGAGCAGTCTGCATTATGTTATATTTCATGCTACTATCCATCATTCCCGCAAGAAAACAACAAAACATAGTAAAACCTATCGCAATTCCCATCTTTATTCTTTCACTTACTTTAAACAATGCACTTAATAACGCTCCAAGAGTCACTCCCATAAAAGAGCCAACAATTGTTGTTACTATTATCAATAAATATCTATCTCCAAAGTCTATATTTAAAACAAACATTATATATGAAAGAACAATAAATACAATTATTAATTGTGTTGTACAACCCGCTAAAAAACTTGCAAGAAAAACCTTCATTTTACTGATTGGTGTTAGTGATATTCTAACTGCAAACCCTGACATGTTTGGTTGTAAATCAATTATTTCATATAGCCCTACCATCATTCCATACAGACAAGTCATAGCAAGGGCTGTATAGAAAAATGGGATTATTGCATCCGGGGTTTTTCTACCTTTTAAACTATCTTGCATATAATCTTTTGAAACTGATAATCTTTCTAAAAATTCTGGAGAAATCTCGCCATTGTTTTCTATTGTAACATCAGTCGCAAGATTTATTCTCTGTTTTGTTATATCTACAAACTCTTTAAGTATTGTTTGTGAAATTCCGTTTTCTTTTAATTTGATTTTAATTTCCGAATCTGAATCAACATAAATAATTCCTGAAACCTCATTTTTTTCTAACAATGAATTTGCAGTTTTTTCATCTACATGTTGAATAACAAACATTGTATTTTCTTCTACTTCTTCACCTATTTTAACAGACATATTATCTAGCACTTCAAAAAACCTATCTTGCCTGTCATAATTTTCATCTTGAACTACAGCAATATCTATTATTTCAAAACCTTCTTCAGATAAAATTCCAGAAAAAGCAACCTTAAAAAGACTTGAAAGAATAATCGGAAATAGTAACAACCAGAAAACAAAAGCCTTTGTTCTTAGATAGTATTTCATTCTATATAAAAATATATGTCTAAACATTATCTCTAAGCTCCTTACCTGTTATTTCAAGAAATACATCATTAAGTGTTGGCTCTTCAGAAAATACATTGCCAACGGATATATTTTCATCTTGTAGATAATATAGTATCTGTGCAAGTCCGTGCTTACCTTTTTCTACTTTTATACAAAGATAATTGTTTTTAACTTTTACTTTTCTTATATTATCAAGTTTTTCTATCTTTGCAGCAATCTCTTCTAGTTGATAATCACCTATAATTTCTATCGAAATCTTTTCTGCTGCTCCAATCATTGCTTTTAGTTCTTCTTTGGTCCCCTGTGCAATTATCTTTCCTTTATCCATAATTGCTATGTTATTACATATTCTTTCAATTTCTTCCATATAATGTGATGTATATAATATGGTTGCGCCTTCTTTGTTAAGTTTAACTATCCCTTCAAGGATGCTATTTCTGCTTTGAGGGTCAACTGCTACAGTTGGTTCATCAAAGATTATAAGCTTAGGCTTATGTGAAATTCCACAGGCTATATTAAGTCTTCTTAATAATCCTCCACTTAGTTTCTTTGGATAAAATTTTATAAAATCATATAGACCTACTAACTCTATTGCTTCATTCACTAGTTTTTTTCTTGTCGCCTTATCATTTATATAAAGTCCACAAAAATAGTCTATGTTCTCATAAACTGTCAATTGCTCAAATACTGCAACGTTTTGCATAACTATTCCCATATCCTTTTTAATATCATAAGCAAAAGGTGACATTTCCTTGCCAAAAACCATAATCTCACCCTTATCATACTTTAACAAAGATAAAATACAGTTTATAGTTGTTGTCTTTCCCGAGCCATTCGGACCTAAAAGTCCAAATATTTCACCTTCTTTTATTTCTAAATCAAGGTGATCAAGAGCTATTAAATCTCCATATCTTTTCACTAGATTATTTACTTTTATAACCATAATATCTCCATTTCTTTGTTTTTAGTTTATAGGATTATAATAACTTTATTATCACTTAGTGTCTAGTGAATATAAACCAAATCTTAATGACAATTGTCATAATATTAACAAATTTTAATTTATTTTTTCGTTTCATAATGGTACAATGATTAAGAGAAAATAAAAGTAGGTAGATTATGGAAAAAGTTTTAGATAAAATAATTATACTCATATGCTGTAGCATTTACTTGGTACTTAATAAATTTGATTTTTATACACCTGTTCTTATAATAGGTGTTATCTTTGTAAGCTCTATGACTACTGCTATTAGTAAAAACAATTTTAATATAGCTTCATTTTTACTATATTGCATATTATCATATTTTATACCTGATCTAATATATTTTATTCCTTTAATATCATATGATTTGTTTTGTGAGAATTATAAGCAGGTCTCACTTTTGGGTTTATTTGCATATGCAATAAATTTTTCTATCTTAACCCCTATTACTATATTTTGGCTTAGCGTTATAAGTTTCTTATCTTATTTGGCTAAAATGAGAACATATGCACTATATAAGGCAAAAAGAAATTATATATCATTAAGAGATGAATCTATTGAAAATGATATGAAATTAAATATAAAAAACAAAGAACTACTTGAAAAGCAAGAATACATTATTGCTAATGCAACTTTAAATGAAAGAAACCGAATCGCAAGAGAAATTCATGATAGTGTAGGACATTTACTAAGTAGTTCTATTCTACAAATTGGAGCTCTACTAGCTATTTCAAAAGATGAAAATACGAAAAACAGTCTTAAAGATATCAAAGATACCTTAACAAAAGGCATGGATAGTATACGATCAAGCATTCATAATATTCACGAAGATTCTATTGACTTGAAGGCAAAACTTGAAGAAACTTTTGATGATTTTTCATTTTGTGATGTGAGTTTTATTTATAATATCAATAATGATTTTTCTATCAAAGAAAAATATACTATATCATTTATAATTAAAGAAGCACTCGCAAATATTTCAAAGCATTCTAATGCCACTTTAGTTAAAATTACTTTAACAGAGCTTCCAGCACTTTATCAGATTATTATTAAAGATAACGGTACAAAGTTTAGTGGAACTAGCTCTCAATTATCAAAACA
>CAZIGN010000134.1:0-4323 GCA_964538805.1 uncultured Lachnospiraceae bacterium | reverse complement strand
ATAATTTAATATTTATAAGTGAAGATATAATAAGAACTATGTTAGAAGACTTTGAAGATACCATAAGTAAAAAAGGTGAACTAAAAGGCTTTGAAATAAAGGTTGCTAATGGTTTTTCTAAGATAGAAGTGGGAAAAGAAAGTAATATAGATATAGCCTATAGAACGGCTGATAGAAGAATGTATGAAAGAAAAAGAATGATGAAAGTTAAGTTCTAGCTTATAATTAGAAGAAAATATTGACATTTCAACATTTTTTGGTAATATATTAAACGACATATGTCATAAACATACATTAATTATCAGAAATGAGGAAGTAAATGAGTTTAGGAATTACATTTGAAAAAAATAAAGATAATAAAAGTTATAATAATATGGTTGATACTGAATATGGGACTAGAGCAAAAGAATACTTTAAAGACGGATATAATTGTTCGCAATCAGTATTTTTAGCTTTTTGTGATCTTTACGATATGGACATAGATAAAGCTTTGAAACTTAGTTCATCTTTTGGTGGAGGCATGGGTAGATTAAGAGAAGTTTGCGGTGCTGTAACAGGAATGTTTATGGTAGCGGGTATGCTATATGGATATAGTGATCCAAAAGCTAGCAAAGAAAAAACGGATCATTATCAAAGAATTCAAGATCTTGCTAAGGTGTTTGAAGATGAGAACTCCTCGATAGTTTGTCGAGACCTTTTAGGATTAGGTAAAGGTAAGGATGTAGCTACACCTGAAAAAAGAACTCCAGAGTATTATAAAAAGCGTCCATGTGCAGATTTAGTTGAAATGGCTGCTAATATTATGGCAACTTATATATATGAGAATTCTAAAGAGGAATCGTTAATATGATAACAAGTATTGCACTTATATTATTGTTAGGTTTATTGTTAGGGAAAATATTTATAAAGCTAGGATTTCCTAGCCTTTTAGGAATGATTATAACGGGTATGATATTAGGCCCGTTTTTTTTAGATTTAATTGATACTTCAATTCTTAATATATCAGGTGATTTAAGAAAGCTGGCTCTAGTTATTATATTAACAAGAGCTGGATTGTCTCTTGATATTTCAGAGCTAAAAAAAGTTGGTAGACCAGCTATATTGATGTGTTTTTTACCAGCTCTTTTTGAGATAGTAGCAGTAACTTTTCTTGCACCATTAATATTTGAAATAGGTTATATAGAAGCTGCGTTAATGGGAACTGTTCTTGCAGCAGTTTCACCAGCTGTCATTGTACCTAGAATGATAAGATTAATCGATGAAAAATATGGTACAAAAAAGGCTATACCCCAGTTGATACTTGCAGGGGCATCTGTAGATGATGTCTTTGTAATTGTATTGTTTACAGTCTTTTCATCACTTAGTCTAACAGGAAAAATGCAAATATCAAACTTGGTTAATATTCCTGTATCAATAATACTAGGCATATTATTTGGAAGTCTTGTAGGGTTTATGCTTGTAAGATTCTTTAAAGCTTTTCATATGAGAGATACAGTTAAAATACTAATAATAATTAGTGTTTCGGGTATGATACTTGAAGTTGAAAACTTAGTTAAAGATTATGTTGCTGTATCGGGACTTCTTGCAATAATGAGTATGGGAATAGCTATTTATAAATACTATCCCGCACTATCAAAAAGGCTCTCAATTAAATATAACAAGCTATGGATAGCTGCAGAGATATTTTTGTTCGTCTTAGTAGGAGCTAGTGTAAATCCACAATATGCTCTAAAAGCTGGGCCTTTAGCAATATTATTAGTATTATTAGCATTGTTAATTAGAATGCTAGGAGTTGCAACTTCATTAATAAAGACAAATCTTGATTTGAAAGAAAAAGTATTTTGTATGATTGCATATACACCAAAAGCTACAGTACAAGCTGCAATTGGTGGAATACCATTAGCACTAGGTATAGCTAGTGGCGAATTAATACTTACCATAGCAGTTTTGTGCATCCTTATTACTGCACCAATAGGAGCGTTTTTTGTAGACAGATTTTATAAAAAATTACTTAAAACTGAAGAATAAACCTACCTAATAGCAAGGAATTAATGGTATAATAGAGTATCATTTTTAAAATGTTTTAACTTAATTTATAAGCATAATAGAGCTTAAAGTGAAAGAACATTATAAATTAAAGAAAGGATGCCCAACTATTAGTTATTTTACATTTATATTTGGGCAGTATTTCAAGTAAAACTTGGAATACTTAAGGGTGCTTTTTATGGAAGAGAAGGTAACACAAAGTGCAAAGGTAAAGGATCATTATGGATTCTTTACAGCAACAGCTATGATTATTGGTATTGTTATTGGTTCAGGTATATTTTTCAAATCAGATGATGTATTAGCCTATACAGGCGGAGATGTTGTTATTGGTATTCTGGTTTTCTGTCTTGCTGCATTTGGCATAATATTTGGTAGTTTGACGTTGAGTGAATTATCATTAAGAACTGCAAAAGCAGGTGGTGCAATCGGTTATTATGAAAAATTTGTTTCACTTAGGATGGCAGCAATATTTGGTTGGTATCAGACATTTGTATATTATCCATCAATAACTGTAGTTGTAGCATGGGTTGCAGGTCTTTATACTACTATGTTGTTTGGTATTGGTGGTGGATTTGAGGTTCAGGTGCTTATAGGTTTTGGCTATATGGCATGTTTGTATCTTATTAATATAGTTTCTCTTAAGTTTGGAGGTAAACTTCAAAACCTAACAACTATAATCAAATTGGTTCCAATTATAGTTGTTGCTATAGCTGGAATAATATGGGGAGAAGCTGCACCGGAGATTAAAGCAGGTGTTGAAGTAGTCAAAAAATCAAGTGTAGGTCTTGGATGGCTTGCTGCATTATCCCCAATAGCATTTTCATTTGATGGATGGATAATAGCAACAAGTATTACACACGAAGTAAAAAACCCTAAAAAGAATATGACACTAGCTCTAATTGTAGGACCACTAATAGTATTAAGTGCTTATATTTTGTACTTTTTTGGAACTTATAAGATTTTAGGAGCAGAATATATATTAACAAATAAAGATGAAGCCATTAACACATTAGGAAGGTTATTACTAGGTGAAAATGGAACGAAAATATTATTAACTGTTGTACTAATTTCAATACTAGGTGTTGTAAATGGAGTTGTTTTGGGTAGTTTAAGACTGCCTCAGGCATTAGCAGAAAAGAAAATGTTCCCTGCATTTAAAAAAGTTGAAAAAATAAATTCCAGATTTGAATTATCAATTAGTTCAAGCCTAATTGCCTTTGCAATTGCAGCCTTTTGGTTTTTATTACATTATTTGATATTCAAATATGAGATTTTAGGTGTTAAAGATATAAGTGAAATATCGGTATTATCTAGTTACTTATTTTATATAATATTGTATTTAAAGGTTATGAAACTTAGAAAAGATAAGATTATAACAAGTAACTTTAAAGGTTATATAGCCCCAGTACTTGCAATAATAGGTGCATTAATCATATTCTTTGGTGGAATTAGTAACAACTTTGTAGGAGCATTGATATTTGTAGGAATATACTTAGTTATATCTATGGGTGGATATCTATCATACAAGAAGAATAAGAGTTTGTAGATAATAGTTATAAATAATAGTTATAAATTATAGTAATAGAATAGAGGTAAGATTTGAAAAAATATAAGTATTTATTGTTTGATTTAGATGGAACGGTTACTGACCCAAAAGAAGGTATAACAAAGTCAGTTGCTTATGCACTAGCTTATTTTGGTATTGTTGTAGAGGATTTAGATACGCTTTGTGATTTTATTGGGCCTCCGCTTACAGATTCATTTTCTAAATATTTTGATTTATCAAAAAAAGATTCTGTAAAGGCGGTAGAAAAGTATAGAGAATATTATACAAAAAAAGGAATGCTTGAAAATATCTTATATGAAGGCATTGATAATCTGCTTAAAAAGGCTTCTGAAAATGACATGAAGATAATTCTTGCTACATCAAAACCAGAACCATTTGCAAAGCTTATACTAGAATATTTTAACATTGATAAGTATTTTGATTTTGTTGCAGGAAGCTTGCTTGATTTAACCAGACTTAAAAAAGCTGAAGTTATAGAACATATTATTAATAATTATCCTATCATTATAGAAGAAACTTTAATGATAGGTGATACTGTGTTTGATGTTGAAGGCGCAAAAACTCATGGAATAACATCTTTAAGTGTACTTTATGGTTATGGTAAAAAAGAAGACTTAGAAATGGCAGGAACGGATTATATAGTTTCAAATTTGGCCGAAGTAGAAGCTTTCTTAGGATTGTAGAATTATACCAACTTTTACAGATAGGAG
>CAZIGN010000133.1:0-4346 GCA_964538805.1 uncultured Lachnospiraceae bacterium | reverse complement strand
CTTCTTCTATTTGATTAACAAGCTCTTTTAATCCAAGTTTATCAAATAAATCATTCTTTATATATTTAGAAAGTTCTAATTTATCTAAACCAGTAGAATCTGTAATAGCTGTTTCTAAATCATTAGTTTTTAAATCAGAAGGAGCTGATATCCATATATTTGTTACATCATTAGTTTGTTTAAAATGCTCTAAGGTTAATCCTAAAACAGCAGCTGTTTTACCAGTTCCAGCATTTCCTAAAATAGTAGTAATAAAACTTATATCTACATATTTAGAATTTTGTTTTATTTGATAAATTTTAGAAAATAATTCTGGATTTACTGTAGTAGCTTTAACTATCTTAGCTACAAATTCTTGAGTAAAAAATGGCGCTTTTGTGAATTTACCATTAACAGAAATCAAAGACCTTATATAAAAATCTCTAGAATTAATAGCTAACGTAGTAGCAAAATATACAGCTAAATCTCAATCTGAAAGGGTTTTAGCATCTCTATTAATAGGAGTAACTTTAGAAGGATTTACATTTGGTAGATGTAAAAGGAATTCTTCTAAAGCTTCATGTTTCTGATTAATATTATGCAAAAATATTTCAGATTCTATAAGCATTAACTTTTTAGAATCAGATTCTTTTGAATCTAAGATTGATTTTATCCTTTCCGTTGGATAAAATTTAGGATTTAGATTCTTTAGAAAGTCTGTTCATTTAGATAGAAGTATTTGTTCAACATTTTCTCTAATGATTTCTTGTTCAACAGCCGATTTAGTTGAATTATATAAACCAAATTCTTTATAAAATCTTAATTTAGATTCAATTAACTCTAAATCACCATTCATCAAAGAAGCCATATCAGAAGATATAGTTACTAGGTTTAAAACATCATCTTCTATATTATATTTTTTTGCATATTGTTGTCTTGCCGAAATAAATCCTATAGGATCTTCGTAATCTACTACCGTAGTAGACATAGCATAAACTACCGATTTCATCATTGCAATGATATCCAAAGCTTGATCTAAATCTTGTTCTCTAAAAGCATCCGAGCCATAATTAATGATATTAGATGTAGATCTTAATAATGTTTCTTCTTTCTTTAGTATATCAAATATCTTAGCTACCTTATTATTTGGATTTGAATTCAAAGTTACTGCTAAATTTCTAATAAAATCATATAAAGGGTTACTTTTTAAAGTTATTCCTTTAGAAGTTATATCTAAGAAATTATCCAATAAAGTTTTTAAATGTTTATTGGAATTATAAGATTTAACAGCCGTTCTAAGAGTTTCTCAGAAAACACCTCCAGTCATAGACAAGTTAAAATATTTTTTGATAAAATTTAAAGAATTTAAATCGTTAAATATACCAGAATAATTACCATCTTTAATAGTAGCTTCTTCTGCAGAAATTAAATTAGCCAAAGTGTCTCTATCAAAAGGCATATCTTCTTCTAATGCTTCATCTTCTAATAGTCTTTCATTTGTAAGTCGTAGAATAGAAGGTATGTTCTCAATAAAAGCTATAGTTTCATTATAATCTAAATTTGACAATTTTGGGAAAAGAGAAGACAAAAATCTAGTTCTTTCTTGATTAAATAAATCTTCTGCGAATAAAAAAGCTTCTTTATCTGCATTCCCATTTTTTAATTCATTAATAGCAAGATACAAAGCTCTATTTTTCATTTTGAATAAATCCGGCTTTACTTCTTCTATTTTTAGATTTAATTGTTGTTGTAATGATCCTAGTTCTTTATTTAACTTATCATAAGAATCGTTATTAACTATTTCATAATTTTTATTTAGTGTATTTTCTACATGACCAAAGAATGGACTTAAAACTTTTTTAACATCATTAAGTTCTTCTTCTGTTAGGCTTGAATCATTTAATTTATTTATTGCTTTTTGAATTTCAACATCGGCGTCAGAAGATGCTTTACTTAATTTGTCAAGAACTTCTGTATAAATACCTAATTCTATAAGTTTATCTATAGCCAAATCCAAAGTCTCCTTCTTAGCGTCTTTTATGTCAGCCAAACCAAATGAATCTAAAAAAGCTTTGTAGTTTAATTCTTTATTATAAGTATCCTTTATTCTTGTATATCTTTCTACATCTTCTAGAGTTAACCCATAAGTGTCTATTGTACTATGTATTAAAATATCATGTTCTTCTAATAATTCAGCCACATCATTTGTTTGATCTAAATTTAATACATAAACATTTAAGAGTTGTTTTTGTAAACTATTTAACTTTTCTTCTTTTTCTTCTGAGTCTTCTTCTGGTAATACTTCTCGAATTTTAGTACTAATAGCAATGTTATGTTGTTTTATACCTTCGTTGAAATCATTAATTACAGACTCTATTGAAACAGGGTTAGATGGGTAATTTTGAAAAAATGCTTTTATTAATTCTCTATAACGTTGATCTATTGTTGTATCACTATCCTCAACTAATTCATTTAATTCCTCTTCAGTAAAATCAGAATACGATTCATTAACTTCTCCTGAGTCGTCTTCAATATAACTTACTTTTTTTATTAGTCCTAAATCTTTAAATTCATCATATATGTTGTCATGTAATACAGTCCAAGGTCCTGTTAGCATTTCTCCTTGTTTTGCTAAATTATTATTTATTTCTATATAATTTTGAAATATTTTTTCTTTTTTCGCAGGGTCAGTCTCTACATTAAACAATTCTATAGTTTTTCTTATATCTTGCAAATTAGTTAAAGTTTTTCTGTGTTCTTCTGAATAACCTGTATTAACATATTCTGCTATAGATTTATTTAAAAGTTGTTCTCATTTTAAATAAACCTGGTCTGCCATATTTAAATCTTTTCTTAAGTCTTTAGAGTCTAGATAATTATTCCATTCTTTATTTACAGTTTCTTGAGTTATACCTTCTCCTGTCTCAGGAAGAGCAGTAAAATCAACTCCATAAACCTCTTTTGTAAACTCGGCTTTATCTATTTTTAGAAAGCTTCCATTTATTTTTTTATTCATAAAAAATATAGCTTTTCTAAAATATTCACCTCCTTGCTTTCCTTCCAAAATATCATTAATATAATTAGAAGCATCTTTTATTTTTCCTTTTAAGATTTTAGCGTGTTGTGAATCTTTTTCTGATTCTGGAATTTTTTTAAGTTGTAATTCTAAATCTATTAATTCATTTTTCTTATTTTTAATATCTTCTAAAACCAATCCTTCAATTCCTATTGAAGACCCCTCTGCAGCTGTTTGTTTAAGATTTTTAATAATTATTTCATCACGAATAGTCTTTTTAATAATTTCTTCATCAGTCTGTATTAGATCATGGCTATTTAAGATTCCATCAACTAATTCAATCATTCCTATAAGATTATCTGCAATTAAGTCTGCTTGCGATATTTTATTATCGCCTACTTCTTTAAAAGTTCCATCAGAGTTTAATGGTGTTAAATAACTATTACCTAAATTTTTTCTTTCCTGATTAATTATCTTTATTAAAGCATCTTTTTTGCCTTCTGCAATATATTCATAAAAACTCTTTTTTGTATCTAAAGATAAGGATTCTGGAGAAAATAAAGGCTCAATTTTCTGTCTATGAAATTCAAACAGACTTCCCCCTAATATACCTCCTACAAAATTCGCAAGATAATTCTCAAAACCTTGTTTACTAAAAGTATTTTCAAATCCTCCAAAAGTTCCTTGTTTAGAAGTTAATCCTAAGTAAGACATTACATCTACAACTCCTTTTGTCATATCTAGTACAGCTTGCTCTGTTACTTCTTCAACTCCTTCAACAACAGCATTCTTTCACATAGCCTCTTTTAAAGAAGAAGGAGAAGTAAATATATTACTAATGCCAGTTCTTATGCTTTTAAAAACACCACCTAAAGCTTGTTTACCTTCTGAGGTTTTTCCTGCTTGTAAAAGTTTAAAAGCTTCTTTAGCTTTTTCCATGTGGGGCATTACAGATTGTCTTAATAAAGCAGTATTAGTCTCTGTAGTATACCCTGTAGTTTTATCTAAAAACCAATCACCCATTCTGTTATTCATCATAAGAGCATACTGGCCTGTAGCTGCCGCTAGTGCAGCAAAACCTGCAGTCCTTCTATCATACCCTCCCTCTAGAGCTTCCCCATAAATTTCTCCAGTAGAAGTCAAAGCCATATATCCTAAACTTAACGCTTTTGATAATTGACTTTGTGATTTTATCATACTTTGTAATTCTGGAATTTTACTCATAGCGGCCTTGGACAAAGAATCTATATCATTAATATCAATTTTTCCTTCTAAAGCATTCTCTAAAAGTTCTTGATTAATTTTATTTCCTAATTCAGTTCCTTTTCTCAAATATTCTTCATCTGCTCGG
>CAZIGN010000132.1:0-4436 GCA_964538805.1 uncultured Lachnospiraceae bacterium | reverse complement strand
CAAATGAATCAAGGAATGCCAATGAATCAAGGATATCCTCAGGCTGTAAAACCTCCAAAGGTTAAAAAGCCTTTATCAAAAAAGACTATAGGAATAATAGGTGGAATAGCTGCAGCAGTTATAGTAGCAGCAATAGTTTTAGTATTATTCTTAACAGCTAATACAAAGATAGATTTAAATTCAATGATAAAAGTTGAATTTTCTGGATATGACACAAAAGGAACAGCTAGAATAGTATTTGATGACGACAAACTTGACGACATCGTTCTTAAAGAATTAGGAATAGAAGATATCGAGGATATGGCCGACGAAGATATGGATTTTGATGATCTTGCAGAGTTATATAAAAAATATGAAAAAGAAATTAAAAAATATGATGCAATTTTAAAAGCTATTGATTATGAGTTAGACAAAGATGATAACCTTTCAAATGGTGATAAAGTAAAAGTCAAATTCAAAATAGATAAAGAATTATTAGATGAATATGGTTTCACAGCAGTATATGAAGAAATGCAGGTTACAGTTAAAGGGCTAGAAGAAGTAACACAGCTAGATGCATTTGAAGGTGTTTCTGTAGAGTTTAAAGGGACAGCTCCACTTTTATATGCGGAAGTAGTTAATGATTCAACAAATGCATTTGTAAAAGACTATATGTACTTCTCTTTAGAAGACTATGATTCTCTAGATATTGGAGATGAAGTAACAGTTACAGTAAGTATTTCTGAAGAAGAGGCACTTGAAAACGGATATGTCTTAAAAGAGTATTCTAAAATTTATAAATGCGAAGAAGCAGATAAATATGCAAAAACGGAACAAGATATTCCAGCAGAAGAGCTTAAAGCATTACAAACAAAAGCAGAAGAGATAGTAAATGAGTATGCTACAAGTAATTCGGAGAAATTTAAAACAGAAAACTTAAAGTATGAAGGTTACTATTTGTTATCTAAAAAAGATATGAAAGGTTCTTGGTATTCAAAAAATACAATGTATCTTGTATTGTCTGCTGATGTAACAGGAATTGCAGGATCTTATAATGATGGATTCGCTAAAACAAAAGTATATTTCCCATTAACATTTTCAGATATAGTAGCAACAAAAGATGGTAAGCTAACAGTAGGAACTGAACCTGATAGTTATTGGGATATAAAAGGAAGTACTGGCTTGTCATTTGGCTGGTTTAGCAAAGTATATGGTTACTCAAATCTTAGTTTAATGTATGAAGAAATCTACACAAACAACATTGAAGATTATGAGATTGCAATTGTTGGAAACTTAGGACAAGCAAACACACAAGAGCCAACAAGTGAAGAGCCAACAACTGTTGAAGGTGATGAAACAACAGAAGCAATAGAAGAAACAACAGAAGCAACAGAATAAGTGTTAAAACAATTGGCAGAATAATTGCTGAATCAAAAATCCCAATCAGTACTATAAATAGTATTGATTGGGATTTTTACTTGATAGATAAGTGTTTTTATGGGATAATTACCTGGTGTAAAAAAGTGAAAATATATTAAGGGATTGGAGGTGCTGTATGAATAGAGAAGAATTAATAAGAGAGATAAATTTAGCAAACAAAAAAGCCTATATTGATAAATCTATCAATTCAAATCTCGCATACAAACCACAGTTTGTTTCAAATGATTATAAAAAAGGAAAAAAAGTTTTAAATAATCTTGAATATGAACTTTCAAATTGTGATGAATTCATTATTAGCGTAGCATTTATAACTAATGGCGCGGTAACACAGTTAAAGCAAACACTGCTAGAATTAGAAGCAAAAGGAATAAAAGGAAAGATATTAACAACTGATTACAAGATATTTACAGAGCCAAAGGCTTTAGACTTCTTGTCAAAGTTTTCAAATATAGAAGTGAAAATGTACCTTGATAATAAAGTAGAAGGCTTTCATACAAAAGGATATATTTTTTATACAAGCGATACGGTTAAAACCATAATTGGAAGCTCAAATCTAACAATGTCAGCACTTACTAAGAACAAAGAGTGGAATACTAAATTGGTATCTACAAAAGATGGTGAAGTTATAAACGACATTTTAGAAGAATTTGAGAATCTTTGGCAAGAAGCAAAGCCTTTAAATGATGTTATAGATACTTACATACAGATGTATGAAGAAAATAAAAGAATACAAAAAGATAGTAAAGTTACTAGTATAAAGCAACATACACTAATGCCTAATAGCATGCAGGTGGAATTTGTTAACAACCTAAAGAAAATAATAGAAGATGGAGAAAAAAGAGCGTTACTTATTTCGGCTACGGGAACGGGCAAAACTTATGCCTCTGCTTTTGCTCTTAGACACTTAAAACCTCGAAAAGCTTTGTTTTTAGTACACAGAGAGCAGATTGCAAAACAAGCTATAGATAGTTATAAATGTGTTTTTGGTGATACAATAACCTTTGGTTTACTATCTGGTAATTCTAAAGAATATGAAGCTGATTATTTATTTTCAACCATGCAAATGATGGCAAGGGAAGAAATACGAAACAAATTCAATAAAGATGAATTTGATATAATCGTTATTGACGAAGTTCATAGGTCAGGCTCTAAAAGTTATGAGAATATTATTAAATATTTCACTCCTAAGTTTTATCTTGGTATGACGGCATCACCAGATAGAACAGACGATTTTGATATATACGGATTGTTTGATCATAACATTGCGTATGAGATTAGACTTGAACAAGCATTGATGCAAGATTTGTTATGCCCTTTTCATTATTTTGGTATTAGTGATGTAGAATTTGAATCTGAAGATTTTAGAACTCTGATAAGCAAAAATAGAGTTGAGCATATTATAAAAAAAGCTGAGTATTATGGTTTTAGTGGTGAAAGAGTTAAGGGTTTAATATTTTGCAGTAGACAAGATGAAGTTATTAGTCTATCTAAAGAATTTAATCTGAGAGGATATAAGACTAAGTACTTAACAGGCTCAGACTCACAAAATAAAAGAGAAGAATATGTTGAAAGACTGACTTCTGATTATATTGAAAATGAAAGAAAAATTGATTATATATTAACTGTTGATATTTTTAATGAAGGAGTTGATCTACCTGAGATAAATCAAATAATCATGTTAAGACCAACACAATCTCCTATAGTATTTATTCAACAACTTGGTAGAGGATTAAGAAAATCAAAAGATAAAGAGTTTGTAGTAATAATAGATTTTATAGCCAATTATGATAAGAATTTTTTGATTCCTATCGCTCTTTCTGGAGATCGTTCTTTTAATAAAGATAGTATTAGAAGATATGTGGCAGAAGGAAATAGAGTTATTCCTGGTTGTTCTACAATACATTTTGATGAAATTTCAAGGAAAAGAATTTATGATTCAATAGATAAAGCAAGACTAAGTGATATTAGATTATTAAAAGATTCATACTATGAATTGAAAAATAAACTTGGAAGAATTCCATCTCTTTTAGAGTTTAGCCAATATGGAAGTGTTGAAGTAACCAAGTTTTTTTCTAAGTGTGGTTCTTATTATTCATTTTTAAGAAGATATGAAAAAGACTATCAGATTCAACTAAGCCAAGTAGAAGAAGAAATAGTAGAATATATGTCAAAAAAATTAACAACGTATAAAAGAATAGATGAACTTTTGGTTTTTAATGAAATATTTACAAGATTTGACTTAGATATAAAACATAATAATAATATATTCGCTTATGCAGAAAAACTATATTCTAATGAAAAAATAGATGTAATAAAAGAATCGGTGATTCGTAATCTTAGTAATGAATTTCCGAGTGAAAGTGAGAAAGTAAAGTATACAAACTGTGTCTTTCTTGAAAGTTCAAAAGATAATGAAATCGTAGTAAACAAGAGATTTTATGAAAGATTAAAGAATCCAATTTTTTATAAGATGGCAAGAGAATTAGTGGATTTTGGAATAGCACATTATAAGAATAATTATTCAAAAAATTATAAAGAAACAAATTTTGTACTTTATCAAAAATACACTTATGAAGATGTATGCAGGCTTTTAAACTGGGAGAGAAATCTTAATGCACAAAATATTGGTGGATATTTTTATGATACTAAAACTAAAACTTTACCTGTATTTATTAACTATCATAAAAGTGAAGACGCAATAGCTTATGAAGATAGGTTTGTTTCAGAAAATGAAATAATAGCCCTTTCAAAGCATCCAAGGAATATAACTTCTGTTGATGCTACTCACATTTACAAAAAAGGTCCTGATGATAAGGATAACAAGATATATTTATTTGTTAGAAAAAACAAAGACGACAAAGAAGCAAAGGAATTTTATTTTTTAGGAGAAGTGTTTGCTGTCGGAGAACCTAAGCCAATTTATATGGAAAAGACAAAGGATAATGCATTTGAAATAGTATATAGATTAGATGAAGCTGTAAGAGGGGATATATATGATTATATAGTTAATGGTTGAA
>CAZIGN010000131.1:2112-4451 GCA_964538805.1 uncultured Lachnospiraceae bacterium | reverse complement strand
ATGGTTTTTCATGGTTTTTCATGGCAGCGGGGCGTCACAGGAAAAAAAGTGGGATAAACATCCCCACCTTTTGGCTAGAAATATCCCACTTTTTTTCCTTTTACGTCCCACTTAATGTGTTTTACTTATTTACTTCTTAATTTGCTTCTTAATTTACTTCTTAATTTACTTCTTTATTTAATTCTTTATTTATTTACCTCCTTATTAATTTACTTTTTTATTTATTTACTTCTTTATTTATTTAATTAAATATATTACTTAACTTATTTCATTTGTTCTAGTGTATATTTTTTTTCTTTTAGTAAGTCACTCAAGCTTCCTTCACCTACTACATGTAGTGTTCCAACTGCTACAACATAAGTTTTACCATCATCTGATTCTAAGAAGTTTTCAATCTTTTCTACCATTTTTGCTTCTCTTTCATCCATGATTGCATAATTATAATCTATTTCTGCTTGAGTTAAATCTTCCCCATAACTTTCATTTCTCTCCTTGCCTATTGCATCAGCATCCCCCTTAATCCAAGTATTAACCATATCCGCCAAGCCGTCTTTTTCTTCTTTTATCCAGTCATCATCTTTTAGAGTTTCTTTGATTGCTTTAATACCATCCTCGTCGCTAATACTAGCAAGAGCCTTTAATTGTGATTCAAATGTTTCTAAACCAATAATTTCATCACCTTTATAAATCTTTTTTAAATACTCTTCAACTCCATTTTCCGCCTTGTAATCTGTTCCATTTAATAAAGCATCACTAAAAGAAGTAAGGATCATCCATGGTTTACATATATCAATTATCATTCTATTGTAGCCAATCGGCGCAAAAATCAATTCTAATTTTGACATTTCTCTATCATCTAAAAAATCACTTAACAACGTACCGTCTGTATAAAATGCATATTTTGATGTCAGTTCAAACTGTTCGTCCTCTGAAACTTCATCAAGATCAAGCTCAAGAGCTAGCACATCAGCATTTTTGACTACTTCTTCTATACTGTCTGATAATGGATACATTTCTTCATTTCCTACATGAATCGTACCTATTAGGTATAAATCATTCTTCCCACCTTTAACCTTATAACAAATACCACTACTTTTCGACTTAACTTCCTGGGTTTCTTCCTTTTTGACACTAGTCTTTTCACCATCCTTTGAGTCACATGCCACTACAAAAAATGACATCAACAAAACTAGCACCAACATTGCAAACTTCTTCAAATTAAACATCTAAATTCCTCCATGCATTTCTTTGTTTATTTAATAAAGCTATAATACCATATTTATGAATCCATCACCAAACTAATCCTGATAAAAATGTAAATCTTCTTTGCAAAATACTAAGTCACTAAAAATTTGAATTTCTTGGCAATATACTAAGTTACTAAAAATTTATATCTTTCCTGCAATATACTAAGTTATCTTTTAAATCCGCATCTTCCTGCAATATACTAACTTATCTTTTAAATCCATCACGCTATTTAATCAAAAAATCCCCTAAAAGCTAGTATCATCAGCTTTTAGAGGGAGAATTTAATTTAAATCTTATTATATTCATTTATAAATTTTCTTTTTATTTCTTTTTTTATTTAATTATTATATTGCTTTTCTTTTTCATTTTTTTCTTTATTCTATATCGAAAGTACGAATTCACCTTCCTTGGTATTCGTAAATTTAACCGCTACATTTGCAAGCAATCCTTCTATTATTGCATTTCGAATCTCGTTGTAATTAGATACATTTCCACCTACTTCATCCCAGTAAGTTTTATGTATATCAACAGTTTCTATCCAAACCAACTGATTTTCCTCATCTTTTATAACAGAATTAACTCTATCACAAGGCATTCCACTTAGAAGTACTGATTCAAGATGGGTAAATGCTTCTTTAGGTGTAACCTCATTTTCTAGAGCATAGTTTTTAGACTTATTTAGTACTATATTTTTAATATCTTCTAGAATTCCATCTTGGCTTGAAGAATCAGCTATAGCTTTTGTTATTATATAGGCAAGCCTTTTTTCAACAACTTTTATTCTCTCTTGAAGCCAGCCATGAATGTTACAGCCATCAATAATGTCTGCCAATTCACCTTGTTCTAATTCACCAAACAAACTCTTTAATTCCTTCTCCAAACTATCTTCTGATAAATTCTTGCAAATCTTTTTGTCCTCAATAAAACTTACAATCTCATTTGTTATTTCATTTTGAAATTTAATTTTGTTATATAACCAAATATGAATTGGTCCTAAAAATGCGCTCATGTAATCTACCTAACCTTTCTAAATGTTGTTTTTCATAATGTTCATAGCGACTTTAATATTGTTTACTACTATCATAATAGTA
>CAZIGN010000131.1:0-2012 GCA_964538805.1 uncultured Lachnospiraceae bacterium | reverse complement strand
CTCCTATCATTATCATCATAATAAGATTAACGATAATAAGATTAACAATAATAAAATCAATAATAATAGTATATCAGCTTTCAATATTGTCTAACTCCTATCATAATAATAGGTGTACAAAAAAAAGTTTGTATCCGAGGATACAAACTTCATATTTGTTAATTACTTAGATAACTAAATTAAATCTCACTACTCAACATTTTATAGACATCTACTAAGCATTTTACTGTTATCTACTCAACATTTTATAGCATCTACTAAGCATTTTACTGTCATCTACTCAACTGCTTCTGTACAATGTGGACATTTTTTTGCGTCTATATGAATCTCTGAAACGCAGAAAGGACATGTTTTTGTGCTAGGTAATGCGTCTTCTTCTTTTTTCTTTAGTTTGTTGATACCTTTTACAAGTAAGAAAATAACAAATGCCATTATCAAGAAATCTATTAGTCCTGTAACAAACAAGCCATAATTAAATGTTGATGCACCTGCTTCTTGTGCCTTTGCTAATGTGCTATAATCTTTGCCATCAAGAGAGATAAAAAGATTAGTAAAGTCCATACTCTTTGTGAAAAGACTTAATACTGGCATGATGATATTGTCAACAAATGACTTAACGATACCACTAAATGCTCCACCTATAATTATACCTATTGCTAAATCTAACATATTACCTTTTAACGCAAACTTTTTGAATTCTTTTAACATGATTTTTCCTCCATCTTATATTGATTTACTATTCGCTCGCCTTCTTTTCTCATCATTTCCACTACATTTTCTGGTGAAGTTATCTTCACGCCATCACCAAGTCCTATTACCCATGACAAAAACTGTTTGCTTACTTCAACTTCAACCCGAATCTCATATGCGTCATCAACTGACGGCATAATGCAAGAATCAGGACCAAAGCGATCTATCATAACGCCAAGCATTTCCTCACAACATTTTAATCGGACAGTTTCTAGACTACCACTGTACATAGAAAAAGTTCTTTTCTCATGCAATGAAACATCAAAATCTTTGTATATTTCCCAGCCATCTCTTTTTTCATCTAGAACTTCTATCTTAAGCATCTTGTCCACACGAAAATGCTTTATCCTACCAGCTTCACTATCATAAGCAATCAAATAATAGTTATTATCAGAATAGGCAAGCGACCAAGGGCTGACAGTATATCTTTCACCATCTTTCCTTAGATTAACTTCTGATTCTATTATCCATTTTGCATATTTGAAGGAAATCTTCTTGTCATTATTAATAGATTCATAAATTCCATCAATATTATAATAAATCGACTCATTCATCATCTTAATTCTATTATCAACAAACAACTGTCTTTGAAGATTCTTCGCTTCATATTCACTAGCAAGCGTTTTGATTTTTTTTATTAATCCATTAGACTTCTTTAGCGTTATAAACCTAGAAGACAAAACTGCATCAATTAAAAGCTTAAGCTCAGGTATTTCAAATTCTCTGCTAGCAAGATAATAATAACATTTACCCTTTTGCTTATATGAAATAATATCCATTCCATACTCTCTAAGTGCATCTAGGTCAGTATAAATTGCTTTTCGCTCAGCGCTTATTCCAATTCGCTCAAGATATGCAATCATATCCTTTACTGTAATTGCATTGTGCTCATCGGTTTTTTTCTCAAATAAATCTAATAAGTATAACACCTTCAATTTTTGATTTGCTTCCCTCGCCATATAAATACCCTCCTGAACTAGTTATAAACTTAGTAGTAATTTTAGTTGTAATTGTAATTTTAATTATAATTTTATTTATAAATTCAATTATAATTTTAGTTGCAATTTTTTTATAGTTTCAAACTACATTCATAGTATATTATAACTCTCTAATATTTGCACCTACTTTTTAGAAAGAAATGCTTAGCCAGATTTATCAATCATGGATCACTTCTTGCTTTATCTCATACCACTTTCTTATTACTATCAATAATATTCATAGCCATACAAGGCGTTTCGCCTTATACAAAAGTAGTGGCTAGC
>CAZIGN010000130.1:0-4527 GCA_964538805.1 uncultured Lachnospiraceae bacterium | reverse complement strand
GCCATCAAATACATCTTTAACAGAACATTAGAAAAAGTAAGGACATGAACGAAAGAGTAAAAAATATTTTTCTGAGAATAAATTATCTAGGAATTTTACATAGATTATTATTATTTATATTTGCATTTTATATTTCATTAACAATAGTTGGTGTTAATATTTTAAATGAAAATAATATTTCAGGTAATTTTCAAGTAGTGAAATCTGCTTTTATTATTTTAGAAAGTTTTTCATTAGTAGGTTTTTCGACTTATTTAGTTCATTATTTGAATAAGAAGAATATTTTGAAATTAATTTGGAGTTATTTTATTTATTTAGTGGTTTCCTATTTTATATTAATAACTCGAAATATTAATAATCCTGACTTTAGGATTTTAAACCTTAGAAAAAATCATTTTTTTGAGTATAGAGGGCTAGTGCTAATCACTTTTGTGATTATATTAGCCTTTGTCCTAAAGTATATTGTTGAAAAATTTTATTTACAAAACTACTTCGATTCTTTTTTTCAAGGATATCAGCGTTCAGAAAGTCCTCTCTACTACCTTACAGTCTTTTTAGTTGTATCTGATAGCAAATTAACGCTGATTTTTTCAGAAATCATTTCATCAACTATGCTTGAAGATAATGCTTCTAAATTTGTTGGTGTACTTAGTATCAATGTCTTTTTTACTTTCGTTACTTTTTATTTTATTGTAAGATTTGCTTATCAAGCAGTTAATGATATACGGAGTAATAAACCTACTTTTTCTTTAGCTATAACAACAAGTCTATTGTTAGGACTTATCTTTAACTACACATTACAACTTGGTTTAAAAACAGATGGCGCATTAATGGATATGTTTGTTTTTCCTGGTGCAACAGCCTATCAAATTGCTTGTATTACTATTATAAACCTATTAGCTTATCTGATTATAAATAGGTTTGTGATAACTACATTAATTGAAATTCTTTTTTGGAGTGCGATTTCAATTGTTAATTACATAAAACAAGCAATGAGAAATGAACCTTTGTTAATATCTGATTTTAGTTGGATTAAAGATTTTAAATTACTTTTTGGATATATTGATATTAAAGTTGTCTTTTATTTCTTTATTGTTATTGTTATTTTTTGTCTATTTTATATACAATTTAGAAAGCGTCTTTTCTCAGGTAAGATTTTATCTAAAAAGAGATATAGATGTATTGGCTTAGGTGTTATAGCCTCAGTAATAACTTTTTATTCCACAATTATGTTGAATGAAAAAAATGGTATTATAGTAGATAATATTCCTATAATATCTCAGCTTAATAATAACTATAATGTTTATTGGTTGGGGAATTCTGTTCACGCAACTTATCGTTCATTATTGTATGTATGGACAAAAGGTTTGACTTTTCCAGTAATGGAAACACCAGAAGATTATAGCGAAGAAAAAATCCAAGAATTAGCTAAAAAATATATAGAAAAAGCAAAAGAAATAAATGCTACTAGATCAGAAAATATATCTGATCAAACTGTAATATACATATTAAGTGAAAGTTTAGCTAATCCAGATAGAATTCCTGGTGTTACGCTATCAGATAGTGTTCTTCCTAACATTGATGCCATAAAAGCCAATACTACTAGTGGTCTGATGAAGTCTGATGGTTATGGGGGGGGGACAGCTAATATGGAATTTGAAACATTAACTAGCTTACCTATGTATAACCTGTCATCGAGTATTACTTCTTTGACTACTGAAATTGTTCCTGAAATGCAATATATTCCCTCAATTAGCAACTGTTTTAACAAAGAAGATAGACTAGCTATACATTTAGGAGATGCTCAGACTTATTCTAGAATTAATATGTATAATAGATTAGGTTTTGATAAATTTATTGCTGTTGATAATGGAACTGAAAAGGCAGAAAATGTAACAATGTTAGGAAATTTTCCAAGTGATGCTTCCACTTATGAAACGTTGTTAGAAAATATTAATACAAATGCGAATCAATTTTTCTCTGTAATAACTTATCAAAATCATGTTCCATGGACATATAGTTTTGATAAGGTATTGAGTGCCACAAGCGACAGTTTCTCTGACGAAGAAAATAACCAATTAACTAATTACGCTAATCTTCTACATGAAACAGATAAGGATACCCAGGAGTTGTTAGAAAATTTATCTAACATAGATAAAAAAATAGTAGTCGTTTTTTATGGTGATCATTTGCCTGGTTTGTATCCACAATCAACTTTTACTAGTAACAACGAACTACAATATCAAACAGATTATTTTATTTGGAGTAATTATCCAACTAAGCAATTGTACTATCCTTATGTGAACTCAAGTGATTTAACAGCAGAACTTTTAGAGTGTACAAACTCTAAAGTTTCACCTTATTATGCATTATTAACTGAGGTTTTACAATTTGCAAGTATTGATAAGGATAATTTAGATGCTAATGGAAAAAAAGTATCAGAAGATCTAAAATTGATAGAATATGATCTGATTCAAGGTAAAGGTTATATTAAGAAATATAGTAATTTCTTTAAAATAGAATAGTTAGATTTACGGAGTTTTATATGAATTTGAAAAGACTAAAATCATTATCGAATATAGTTATTAATCATAGTTATTTTTCATTATTTGTTTACTCAATTTTATTTACAGCGATCTCGTATGTTTCAATGAACACTTCAAGTCAAATATACGATTACCCTTTCCATTTAGCGAGAATTATCGGATTATCACAATCCATTAAAAATAATGACTGGTTACCTAATTTAAATTATTTATTTTTAAATGGAGCTGGTTACGGTGTGCCTATGTTTTATGGTAATTGGATGTTTTATCTCCCTGCATTAGTGTTTTTATTAACAAAAATTGGCACATTAGCATTTGCGAGCTTTGTTTGGTTACTAACATTTGCAACGGCTTGTACAAGTTATTTTACTGTTTTTAAAATAACAGGCAGCAAAATAAGAGCCCTCCTTTTTGCGATTGTAGCACCAACTTTACTAACTTATTTTGGATTTGGTATGACTGCAGTTGCTCCACTAATTCCTTTACTAATCTATGCTATTTATAAAGTATTGTACTTGAATGAGTTAAACCCTATCCTTTTAGCTATAGTAGTGGCTCTGCTTGTTCAGACTCATATTATTTCAACCGTTGTATTAGCTATTTCTTCAGTGATTTTTGTATTATTTAATATCACAAAATTAACTATAAAAAAAGTACTATCTTTCTTATATTCTATTATAATTGCTATTTTTTTAAGTCTGGGTTTTATTTTTCAATATTTCGAACAAATTCAATCACAAACATTTTTTGTTAATTGGAAATTAAGAGATTTTCCATTTCCAACAGCAGCTTTAATGACTTCGGAAAGTTTAAAGAATATTATTCAGAATTATTATTTCCCAATGTCGTTAATTGTTTTAGTTATTGCTATTGTTTTTTTAAGAAAGTTAAATACGTTATCAAAGCAATTAATCTTTTTATCAGTTATCCTGTTAATTTGCTCTAGTGAGATTCTACCTTGGGAAAGTTTTTTAAAATATTCGTTTCTAGCTATTTTTCAATATACAACTAGATTAGTTTACTTTTTGCCTATATTTATTTTTATGGCAATATGTATTAGTGCTCCTAAAAAGTTAACAGGTGCCGTTGTTTTAGTTCAATTAATTTTTTATCTAATTGCTAATCCGTTTGCATTTCAACCTAATACTTCAAACTATGCTAATAAATATGGTCTAGTAGATAGTAATATTAATGTTATGCGAAATCAAAATAGCAAAGCTTCCAATGCCTTTGAAAATCCAATAATGACAACATATGATACTTCTGGTGATGAATACCTAAATCTTTCTGTAAATCATGAAAATGCTAGAAATGGTGTCATTAATCAATTTGAATATAATAAGGACTTGGTTCAAGTAAAAAATGTCAAGCAAGGATATAATAACTTAGAATTTGATGTAAAACTACGAACATCAGATGCGCAGGATATTGTTTTACCAAGAATATGGTACAAAGGTTATGTTGCCTATTATTCTAACGGTGGTAAAGGAAGTCAACCTAAAATAGAATATAGCAAATTATCCAAGGATGAAAAAGAACAATACAAAGAGGCCCGAAAACCTACAGTTTCTCAAAAAGCGCTTTATGATGGTCGAGCTGTGATTAAAATAGATAACAGTGGACATGTAAAAATAACATACCAAAAGACTACTATCCAAATTATTGGCTTTATGTTAGAATTAATTAGCTTTATTATTGTTATAACTTATGTAGTAGTTAAGTTTTTCAAATATAGGGATGTGAATTATGTTAAATAAACTATCTATTGTTGTTCCTTGTTATAATGAACAAGAAACAATTTATCCATTTTTAGAAGAAACTCAAAAAATTGAAAGTAAAATGAAGGACCAATTGATTTTTGATTATATCTTTGTCAATGATGGTTCAAAAGATGAAACCTTAAAGGTTCTTCGAGATGTTGCTAACCGTTTTGACAATGTACATTATTTGTCATTTTCACGTAATTTTGGGAAAGAAGCAG
>CAZIGN010000129.1:0-4555 GCA_964538805.1 uncultured Lachnospiraceae bacterium | reverse complement strand
TATATATAGGGTTAGTTTTCGTTGTTGGAGTGTTAGCCTTTATGAACATAGACTTACAAGAAAAGAATGAAGAACTGGAAGAAAGATTATTGGATATAGAAAACATTAAAAAATTGGCTATGAATAAAAGGACAGTTTTATCAGCAAAATCGGACTTTGAAAGTCAGTTGTAGACTGGGGTGTAGGGTTTGGCAATTTGGATTTTTATAATTTTCTTAATTATTTTAATGGTTACTGAAATATCTAAGAACAATTATAGGTATAGTGAAATAAATAGAAAAATTAAAGAAAATAGAGAGATAAATGCTTATTTGTTAAGTCAGATTGAAATAATAAAGGAGTATTTAAGTAGAGGGGAAAAATAATATGCTAAGTGAAGAATTAATGAATGAAGTATCGCAAATAGATGACTCAAGAATAATATTTTTCTACACAGAGGAAATAACACTTGAAAATAGTTCAGCTTTAATTAAAGAATTAATAAGGTTGGACATGGAAAGTGATGAAGATATATATTTGTTTCTACAAACACTAGGTGGAGATTTGTATAGCTCGTTTGCAATATATGATACCATAAATTCACTAAAATCAAAGGTAAATATAGTATGTTTTGCTACTTGTTATAGTGGTGGAGTGCTAATTGCAGCAGCTGGAGAAAAAGTTTATGCTTTTCAACACACAGATTTCTTAATACACCCAGTTCAGCTTAGTTATTACGGTGCTTTAGATGACTTGAAACACATAAATGATGTAAGTGATAAGTATGTTAATGCAATATCAAAAGAATTAAACATATCAGCTTATGATTTCAAGTTTAGATATGATAAGGACATATACTTATCAGCACACGATATGTTAAATGCTGGAATTGTAGATGAGATAGTTACAAACTTAGATTTTTTACAAAGGAAAGGAGTACAATAATATGATGGAAGTAATAATTTACACAAGTGATGGTTGTGGAAGTTGTAAGGCAGTTAAAGATGAATTAAATGCTTCAAATATTGACTACTATGAAAAGAACATTTCAAAAAATCCAGAGTTCAGAGATGAATTGGTAGAAATGGGATATACTATGGTACCAGTTACTATAGTTTGCAATGAAGTAGATAGCTATTATGTAATCGGCAACGATATAGACAGCATTAAGAAACATATTCATGGGTAGACTAGGGTTTATAGCAGATGATTACTCTCTCTTAGGCTTTGAATTAGATTATAGAAATAAACATTGGACAGATTTTAGAGAGAGATTAAAAAAAATACTTGACAAAAATGAATATAGGGGTTATACTATATTAAGTAATGGTGAGAGAGGAGTTGCTCTTAATTTACCACTATTAAGTATAGATAATCCCATTGAACTTGCATTACCTTATGGTAATCAAGGGAAAACATACAACATTGCAGAGAAAAAGTTGTACAATTATTTAAAAACAATATCTAAAAATACAATTTACGTTGACAATATTGATGAGTATGATTTGACTCTAGCATTTAGAGAAGAGAAATCTGATGAAAAGATTTACTTGTGTAATGTATATATATTAGACCAAGTAGACAGAGTAATTTTTGTCAAATCAAACAAGAATAGTGAGTTATATAAAGAGATACAATATGCTACTCAATTACTAGGTAGGGACAACGTAGAAATAATTTCAATAGGTGAGTAAGCAAATGAATATAGATGAAAAAATGAGACAAGAAATTTTGGATTATGTTCAAAATGAACTTGACAAAATAGATAAAGAGATGTATAATTTAATATACAAACCAGTTGCAACACTATCTCAAATGAAAGATAGTAGGGGTGAACGTGCAGAATTAATGGGTGCAAAAGATGCCTTGCATAGTATCATTGAGTTGCCAGACAACACCTTTGAACGTATTAGTTCTTTGGTAAGTATGGAAGTAGATAATCTTAAACAAGAATTACAAGACTTATCAGATGGTGTTCCTAAGTTTATACCATATAACGATGAAGAGATTGAAAGAAGTAGGTTTAAGATAAGTGCTTTAACTGGTAGTTACAGTTCATACCTTGGTGTTCTAAATAAGATATACCAAGTTTATAATAAATATAAAGATAGTTCTAATAACAAAACGAAAGAAATAATAGGAGGAAAACATAATGGCTAAAATGATAGTTGGAGAGAAGCAAGACATTAATACCTTTGACTTTGTCGGAATTGCTGAAATTAAACCAGAGTATGTTAGGGTTTATGAAAGTGATGCTATTGATGTAAAGACAGTACCACTTAATATTGTAGGCGAAGATAATAGAGTGTTTGCTGAAATCAATGGTCGTAGATTTAAAGGTGAAAGAAAGAGATATTCATTCGCAGCTAGAAGTATGGTAACTGTTGATGACAATGACTGGGAAAATAGATTTGACCCAGTATTCCTAGCTGATACTGGTGGGGATAAAATCTCTATTGACTTAGAAGATGACAAAGAAACTAGAGAAGAAGTTAGAGAGCTTATTAGAAGTGCTTATAACTTTACTGATGAAGAAAGAACTCAAGCTCTAATCGAAGTGCATAATAGTAGAGCAAACTATAAAGAGTTTCTAGATTCATTAGAAGCTGCTGAATTTGTACTTGCAAATGTAGAAAAAATCAACGGTAAAAAAGTAAGAGTTACTGGTAACGTTTCTGTTTCTGAAAACAAAGGAAAGATTTATAGAAACTATGAAGTACAATCCTTATCATTAGTTGATGAAGATTGGGAAGAAAGATTTGAAACAAGTGAAGTATTATACTTTGATAAGTCCACTTGGAATGTAGAGAAAGCAAAAGAAACTGGCTTTGTAGAACTTAATGGTTGGGTTAGTGGATATTCAAGTGCATTAAAATCTGTAGGTTATTATCCACAAACATTTGTGTATGACATATCAAAATTTATTCAAGCTAAAAAAGATTTAGAGCAAGGGAAACGAACTGCTGTAAATGAAAAAGATGCTAAGTTATTCCAATTCTTATCTAAATTATTGCAAGTAAAAGACAATTCAGTATATGCAATACCAATAGATGTAAGTGTACAACGTGGCTCTTCATTACAAAGTGCAGAGTTATCTGAATTTGAACAAGAAATGGTAGATAGTGGTATGGCTAACATAGAAGATTATACTGGATATGGTTCTTTTGTAGATAGACTTGTTATTGATAAGATTAATACAAGAAAAAGAGTTAAAAATGCTGGTAAAGATGGGTTTAAAAATGGTAGATTAGAAGTTGCAAGTGTTGATGTATTTAGAAAACATACTATCACATCTAACGCAAGTGGTTCACAAGAAGTTTCTATTACTAAATCTGAACCAATTGCAAGTAAAGAAGAGATTGACAATACAATGAGTATCTTAGATGACGCTTTTGAGGGTATGGATATTTAATGTTTGCTAACGAGTTAGTAAGAAAGCTAGAGGATAAATTATTCTCTAGTTATTTTCTAACTGAACGAGAGTTGGAACAGTTAATGAAATATCTTAATGATATAGATATTTACATTGAGAAACTTGAAAAGAAAACGGAGGTATAATTTGTTAGAAAATCTAATAAAAGTTAATCAAGTGTCGCCCTTGAAGTACGATAAACGTATTGGGATAATGGCAGCGAGTGGTATGGGCAAGACTTTCACTACCTATCACGTATTGTCAGACTGGTGTGGTGATGATTATATTATATTTGATACTGGTATGGAGGGTGGTTTAACTGCCCTTGAAAATGCTAGGTATATTGAAACACAAAGTTGGTCTGATTACATTGATTCTATCAATCAAGTTATCATAGCTAAAGTGATGGGGCAAATGGATATTAAAATGGTAGCTATTGATACAGTTGATGAGTTGCAAAGAATGGTTGAAACATATATTGTAGATAAATACAACAATGAGAACCCAGGCAAACCAGTTAAGAGTATTAATGATGGTGCATTAGGATTTGGAGTTGGTTTAAACCAAGCAGTTAACAAGATTTTAAATACATTACAAAGACTTGAAAATGCTGGTATAGGAATGTGGTTATCATTCCATTCTAAAATGAGAGAAAGAGAAGATGAAATTTCTAATGAAACATATAAAGAACTAACATCTGATTTAGGCTCTTCAACTTTTAATAAGTACTTGACAAAGCTAGATATTCTTGGTACAATATATACAAGTAGAGAGATTGAACAGAAAACTAAAATCAATTTCGTTGGTAAGACTGAAAAAGAAGGCAAGTTAAAAGCTGAATCAAGAATTATGACATTCAGAGATGAGTCATCTGCTATTAGGTCTAAGTCAAGGTTTGCAGACATTATAGACTCTATTGAACTTGACCCAAAAGAGTTCGATAAGGCAGTAACAGATGCTATTCAAAAGGCTACTAAGTTAGATGACGATAAATTCAAGAAACGTGTAGCTGAATTTGAAAAGAAAAGAGAAGAAGAATTTGGTAGTGAAAAGTTTGATGATTTAATAAGAGTAGATAAGATTAGATATATCAAATCGTTTGAAAAATTCCTTAGAGAAATTGGGCAAGGCGATATGTTTGATGAAACTATGAAGAGATTACAA
>CAZIGN010000128.1:2544-4564 GCA_964538805.1 uncultured Lachnospiraceae bacterium | reverse complement strand
AAGCCAGAAACTCCTAACGGATATAAATTTGAAACATTAGTATTAGATATGATTCACATGCTACCTGATTGCCTGCCATTTGAGATAGAAAGAAATAAAGAGTTTGCACCTATAAAGAATAAAGAAGGAATCGATTCATTAGTAACTGCAAGAGAGTTATTAAGATTAAATGGTGTTTTGATATAAAAAATAGTTAGAGTAAAAGTATATATAATATAAGTCTTTAATAAAAATGTTGAAAAGCCATAAAAATCTTTAGAATAAATGATATGTAGCTATAGATTTTTTTGATGAATAGTATTATAGTATACAAAAGGTGGCTAAGTTTAGGCACTCTAATAATAGATAGTAGGAATGGTGAGATAATGAAAAAAATCATAGAATTATTAACAGAGGAATTTGTTGATGCTTTTTCAAAATGTGGATATGACACAAAGTATGCAAAAGTCGGAGTATCAAATAGACCTGATCTTTGTGAATTTCAATGTAGCGCAGCATTAGCAGCGGCAAAAGAATACAAAAAAGCACCGATACAGATAGCAAATGAGATTGTTGAAGTATTAAAAGATAATAAAAAGTTTGAGAGTATAGAAGCTATAATGCCTGGTTTTATTAATTTAAACATTTCATCTGAATATTTAGCTGAGTATGTTTCTTTGATGAAAGAAGATGAAAAGTTTGGTTATGAATTAATTAAAGATGCCAAAAAAATAGTTATTGATTACGGCGGACCTAATGTGGCTAAGCCACTTCATGTTGGACATTTAAGACCAGCAATTATAGGAGAAAGCTTGAAACGTCTTTGCAGATATGCGGGTGATGATGTAGTGGGCGATGCACATCTTGGCGATTGGGGACTTCCAATTGGATTAGTTATCACTGAACTTAAAAAAAGAAAGCCAGAACTTGTTTATTTTGATGATGCATATTCAGGAGAATATCCTAGTGAGCCACCATTTGATGTATCAGAGTTAGAAGAAATTTACCCATTTGCAAGTGCGAAATCAAAGGAAGATGATGCATTTAAAGAGGAAGCAAGGCTTGCAACAGTTGAACTTCAAAATGGTAAAAAAGGTTATAGAGCACTTTGGGAACATATTTTAAATGTATCAGTAGTTGATTTAGAGAAAAACTATGACAAGCTTAATGTACATTTTGATGTATGGGGAAAAGAAAGTGATGCTAAAGATTACATACCAGAGATGGTTTCTTATCTAAAAGACAACAAATATGCTGTTATTAGTGAAGGTGCTTTGGTTGTTGAAGTTAAAGAAGAAACAGACACAAAAGAGATGCCACCTTGCATGATATTAAAGTCAGATGGCGGAACTTTGTACGATACAACTGATCTTGCAACAATTGTTGAAAGAATGAAGTTATATAACCCTGACGAGATAATTTATGTTGTAGACAAGAGACAAGATTTGTACTTTGAAAGAGTATTTAGATGTGCTAAGAAAACCAAACTTGTTAATGATAATACTGATCTTATTTTTAAAGGCTTTGGAACAATGAATGGAAAAGATGGAAAACCATTTAAAACAAGAGACGGTGGAGTTATGCGTCTTGAAAAACTCATTGAAGATATTGAAGAAAAAGTTTATGCAAAGATTATGCAAAACAGAACAGTAGAAGAAAAAGAAGCTAGGGATACTGCCAAAAAAGTTGGACTTGCTGCATTAAAATATGGAGATTTATCAAATCAAGCATCAAAAGACTACGTATTTGACATAGAACGATTTATTTCTTTTGAAGGAAATACAGGACCATATATTCTTTATACAATTGTTAGAATAAATGGAATTATAGAAAAATATAATGCACTTAATAAAAATGCTTCAGAGAAGACAAAATCTATATTGCCACCATCAACAAAAGTAGAAAAAGAGTTGATGTTAGACCTAACAAAGTTTAATCAGATGATAGAAGAGGCGCATGAAGAATTAGCACCACATAAGATATGTGCATTCATATATAACTTGTCTAACAGTTTTAATAAGTTTTACCACGAGACAAAGAT
>CAZIGN010000128.1:0-2444 GCA_964538805.1 uncultured Lachnospiraceae bacterium | reverse complement strand
CTTTTCTTTTTTATAAAGTTCTACTTTTTCCTGGCTCATGATATTCCTTTGTATACTTATAATTTACAATTAAGCATACAATCCTTTCCTTTTATTATATCTTGTTAAATATGAACAAATAAGTTCAAACTATCTAGTATTATATAACATATATCATAAATAATAAATAGTAAAAGATTGAAAAAACTATGAAAAAAATCATTTAAAATAATGAAACATGAAAAAGTAAATACATTTGATTATAAACTACTAAACAATAAATAATAATGGATCAAAAATCTAAATTAAACCCATTAAGAATATGCTAAAAAATGCAACGACAACTACCAAAGCTGATATTATAAAACCATGTAACATAGGAGCTATTCCAAGCTTTGTAATATCTTTAAAATTAGTATTAAGTCCAATAGCAGCAAGGGCGCTGACCATAAAAAATCGGCTAAGAGTCTTTATTAACTGAGATAAATCGTTAGATATAATACCAGTACTATTTATTAAAGCTAGAGCTAAAAAGCCACAAATAAACCAAGGGAAAAGCGAAAAGTAATTTACTTTTACATTGCTAGTAGTATTATTAATATTAGTTTCATTTAACAATTGCTTTTTTTTGATATGTATATTAATAAAGGCAAAGATAAAAACAGTAGGAATAATAGATAATGTCCTAGTTAATTTCACCATAGTTGCAAAATCACCAGCGGATTCTGAAAAAGCATAGCCAGCAGCTACAACGCTAGAAGTGTCATTTACAGCAGTTCCTGCCCAAAGTCCATAAGCTATGTCAGATAAATCGAAGTATTTACCCATTATAGGAAAAAGTACAATCATAGCAATATCGAATAAAAATGTTGCAGACATAGCATAGGCTATATCTTTATCTTTTGCATCTATAACAGGTGCCATAGCAGCTATAGCAGATCCTCCACAAATACCAGTTCCTGCAGATATCATATTAGAAAGTTTCCAGTTGATTTTCAACCATTTCCCAATAAAATATCCACCTCCAAAGCAGGTTAAAAGAGTAAAGCACATAACAAAAAGTGATAAACGTCCAACGTGTAGTATAGTAGAAATGCTTAAAGAAGCACCTAATAATATTATTGCAACTCGTAAAAGTTTTTTAGAGGTAAACTTTGTTCCTTTTTTTAAGGAGTTGCTAAAGCTGCTTAATTTAGTAGAGAATATAATGTTATTTACAATAATACCTATAAATATTGAGATAACAGAAGCCCCAATGAAATGAATAGGCATAAGGTTTTCAATAAAGAGTGATACTAAAGCAATGCAAAACGATGCAATAATACCAGGTAAAAGTTTTAAGGTAGATTTTGATATAGATTCCATAGTAGTAATTTGCCTATAATGTTGATATAGACATTCCTTTCGTAAATGTTTATTTTAATTCTAAGCTTAGATTAATTTGTTGCTTGATTTTATCACAATAGTTTAATAAAATATAATTATTAATTATAATTAAACGATAAATAATTTTTATCAACAAATGAAATGTATTAGCAAGAATATTTTTGAGTATTTATGTTCATAAATAAATACTCAAAAAAAGAAAGGAATATAAAGAAATGATAGATTATAGGCTAAAAACATTTTTAGAATTATGTAAATGTATGAATTATAGAAAAACTGCAGAAAAGTTAAATATAACCCAGCCAGCAGTCACACAACATATTCATCTTCTAGAAGAAGAATATAATTGTAAGTTTTTTTTGTATGATAGAAAAAAACTAACTAAAACAAAAGAGGCAAAAGTCTTTGAAAAGTATGCAAGAACCTTGCACTACAATGATAAAAACATCAGAGAAAAACTTAGATTTAAAGAAAATAAAGAATTAAGAATAGGTGCTACAAAATCGATCGGTCAGTTTGTAATACCTGAACATATTATTAAGGCAATTGAACTAAAAGAAATTAAAATTGAAGTTTATATAGATAATACTGAGAGATTATTAAAAATGATAGATGAGGGAGTGTTAGATTTTGCATTAATAGAAGGTCACTTTGATAAGAATGAGTATGACTTCATCCTTTATAGCGAAGAAGAGTTTGTAGGTGCGTGTAGTATTAATCATAGATTCGCAAATAAAAGTATATCTCTAGAAGAGGTTTTTTCTGAAACTTTGATACTTAGAGAAAAAGGATCTGGTACAAGAAATATTTTTGAAGAAATGTTAAAAGAAAAAAATCATACAATTGAAAAGTTTGATAATATTATAGGAATAAGTGATTTTACGCTTATTAATAAAATTATTGCAAGAGATTTGGGTATTTCTTTTTTGTATAAGGCTGTGATTGCTAATGAAAAGGATGTTGCGCAGTTTAGAATATCAAATTATAAAATTATGCGCGAATTTAATTATGTTTATCTTAAAAATTCCAACGCAATAGATAAAATTTTGAAGTTCAAAGAAATTTGTGGCAGCTAGCCA
>CAZIGN010000127.1:0-4692 GCA_964538805.1 uncultured Lachnospiraceae bacterium | reverse complement strand
CTAGCAATAGATAAAAATCAAAAAGAGTACATATTAAGGGAACAACTAAAGCTTATAAGAGAAGAATTAGGTGGTGAAGATCCTGAAAGTGAAATAGATAGTTTTTTAGAAGAAGTAAAAAAGTTAAAAGCAGATAAGACGGTTAAAGATAAGCTTAAAAAAGAGATAAACAGATTTAAAAACTCTTCGGGAAGTTCTTCTGAAAATAATGTGATTAGAGGTTACATAGAAACGCTTCTTGAAATGCCTTGGGATAAAGAATCAAAAGACAACATAGATATAAAAAAAGCAGAAAACAAATTAAATCAAGACCATTATGGATTGTACAAAGTAAAGGAAAGAATACTTGAGTTTTTGGCAGTTAGAATATTTGCTAAGGATAAGGGGGCAAGCCCTATTTTATGCTTGGTTGGACCGCCAGGAACAGGTAAAACCTCTATTGCTAAATCTATCGCAGAGGCAATAGGAAAAAAGTATATAAGAATAAGTCTTGGTGGGGTAAGAGATGAAGCTGAAATAAGAGGACATAGAAAAACCTATGTAGGAGCAATGCCAGGAAGAATAGCAAATGGGTTAAAAGCAGCGGGTGTTAAAAATCCTTTGATGTTATTTGATGAAATTGATAAACTAGGAAATGATTATAAAGGAGATCCTGCATCGGCACTTCTTGAAGTACTAGATTCAGAGCAAAACATTAAATTTGTTGATCACTATATTGAAATTCCAATTGATCTTTCAAAAGTTTTGTTTGTTGCAACAGCTAATAGTGTTTCCACAATTCCAAGAGCATTACTAGATAGAATGGAAATAATAGAAATTACAAGCTATACTCTAAATGAAAAGGAACACATTGCAAAAGAACACTTGATTGAGAAGCAAAAACAGTTACATGGTTTAGCTAAAGAACAACTTATAATTCCTGACAAAATAATAACTAAGATTATTGAAAATTATACTAAAGAGTCTGGAGTTAGAACACTTGAAAGAACAATTGGAAAAATTTGCAGAAAAGCCACAAGAGAAATCTATGAAACAAAAAAGAAAGTTGTTAGATTAAATGATAAAAAGCTTATTGAATATCTTGGAAACGAAAAATTTGTTGTAGATTTGGCGAATGAAAAAGATGAAATTGGTATAGTTCGTGGATTAGCATGGACAAGTGTTGGAGGAGTAACACTGCAAATTGAAGTTAATATAATGCCTGGTAAAGGTGAGGTTCAACTTACCGGAAAACTAGGAGAAGTAATGAAAGAATCGGCAAAAGCAGGACTTAGTTATATAAGATCAATAGCTGGCGAATATGATATAAAAGAAGACTTCTTTAGAAAGCATGACATACATATTCATATTCCAGAAGGCGCAGTGCCTAAAGACGGACCTTCTGCTGGTATATCAATGAGTACGGCTATGCTTTCAGCAATTACAAACAAGAAAGTAAGATCTGATATAGCTATGACTGGTGAAATAACACTTAGAGGTAGAGTTTTACAAATTGGTGGATTAAAAGAAAAAATATTAGCTGCAAAAAGTGCAGGAGTAAAGTGTGTTATTTTACCTGAAAAGAATAGAAAAGACATTGAAGAAATAGAAAATGAAATAAAGAAAAATATCAAAATTGAGTTTGTTAACTCAATGAAAGAAGTAATTGATATTGCCTTTGTTAAAGAGTAAAAAAGAAATTATAAAGAAAGGCTAGTATCGCAAAAAATATAGTGCGATATTTTGGATGATGAATTGATAATAAAAAGCGTAGAACTAGAAACAGTATGTGGTATAACCAGTAAATTGCCAGAAAACATACTTCCAGAGATAGCATTTGCAGGGAAGTCTAATGTTGGTAAATCATCACTTATAAATACGATTATGAACAGAAAATCTTTTGCAAGAATTTCACAATCTCCAGGAAAAACTCAGACCATCAACTTTTATAATATAAACAACCAAATATATTACGTTGATTTGCCAGGTTATGGATATGCAAAAGCTCCAACATCAGTAACTGAAAAATGGGGTAAAATGATAGAAAAATATTTAAGAACATCGAATGTTTTGAAAAATGTTTTTTTATTAATTGATATAAGGCATAAACCATCAGAAAATGATAAGAATATGTATGAATGGATTCTACACAATGGATTCAATCCTATTATTATTGCTACAAAAGTTGACAAAATAAATAGAAGTCAAGTTCAAAAACATATAAAAATTATAAAAGAAGGTCTATGTGTAGTTCCTGACACAAAAATAATCCCATATTCATCTTCTAGTAAACAAGGAAGAGATGAACTATGGGAAATGATTGAAGAGATTATTAAAGATTCAGAAAATATTGTTGATTCAGAAAGTATTGCGGATTTAGAAAGTAATAGTAATTCGGAAAATGTTTCTGGTTCAAAAAGTTGAATTTAGTGATGAGGATGAACCGGTTTCATAAGGCTTTTCATTATGTGCTCATATATACTTTGGCTAGCATCTCTCCAATTATAGCACATATCTTCTGCTTCTTCTTCGGTAGAAACGGTCATGTTAAGTTCTACTAAAGTTTGTTCACCTTCTTTTACTAAACAGTGGACCATATAATCGTGGTTTGTTGTAAGATAGTAATCCGAGGTTGTTCCGACTTCGTTTCTTAAATCGTATTTATTTTCTGCGATGAATATATCTATATCATCTATAATGGCAACGGGAATATTGCTTGATAAAAGCATAGCAGTCTCGATGCCATTTTTTGTTATACTTAAATATGTTGTGTTTCTAAGAGTTTCGCTTGTGATTAAGCCTGATTCAATTAATTCTGACATAACTTGTTGAAAAACAAAATATGTTGTGTATTCTTTTTCAAGTAAAAAGTTAGATACCTGAGCTACTGTCAAAGGAAAATTAACTTTGTTTAGCATATATAGAATCATTAATTTATATAGGGTTAGCGGTTCAAGTACCATAAATTCACCTCGGTTAAATGTTAATTAGATTTGTTAGTTACAGTTATGTTGTCCATAACTGCTTTTGCAACAGTGTCTGCTACTCTTTTATCAAAAGCTTCGGGTAGGATAAAGTCGTCATTAAGCTCTGAATCGGAAACTAGACTAGCAATTGCTTTTGCAGCAGCAAGTTTCATGTCTTCTGTAATATTAGCAGCTCTGCCGACTAAAGCACCTCTAAATATTCCTGGAAAAGCTACGACATTATTAACTTGGTTAGGAAAATCAGAGCGTCCAGTACCAATAATTCTTGCTCCTGCTTCTTTTGCTAAGTCTGGCATTATCTCCGGTGTAGGATTAGCCATAGCAAAAAGTATAGAGTCTTTATTCATGCTAGAAACCATATCCTTAGTTACTATTCCAGGAGCTGAAACACCTATAAAGATATCAGCACCTACTAGAGCTTCTTTAAGACCGCCTTTGTATTGATTGTTTATAGTTAAAGGCAACATAGACTTTTGCATCCAATTAAGATCAGGAGAATTGTCTTGTAGTATTCCAACTCTGTCACATAAAACAAGCTTGGTAGCGCCATAAGAAAGTAATAACTTTGAAATAGCTATTCCTGCAGAACCAGCACCGTTTACCACGATTTTACAATCCTTAATATCTTTTTTTGTCAATTTTAAGGAGTTGATAATTCCTGCTAAAACTACAATTGCAGTTCCGTGTTGATCATCGTGAAATACAGGAATGTTTAAGGCTTCTTTTAAACGTTCTTCTATTTCAAAACATCTTGGAGCAGATATATCTTCAAGATTAATGCCACCAAAAGCGGGCGCAATATTTATTATTGTTTTTATTATTTCTTCGGTGTCTTGCGTGTCTAAACAAATTGGAAATGCATTGACACCAGCAAATTCTTTGAACAAAACAGCTTTTCCTTCCATTACTGGCATTGCGGCTAGTGGACCAATATTACCAAGACCTAAAACAGCAGAACCGTCAGAAATTACGGCTACCATATTGGATTTTATAGTGTATTTGTAAGCATTTTCTTTATCTTCTTTAATCTTAATACAAGGTTCTGCAACACCCGGTGTATATGCTAAGGCTAAGTCTTGTCTGGTTTTTATAGGACATTTTGATTCTGTAGACAACTTACCTTTCCATTCTTCATGTAGTAATAAAGCTTTTTCATTGTTATTCATTTTATTCGACCTTTTATCGCATAATAGGCGAAACCTTTCTAGATGATTAATAATATTTATTTCTATCAAAAGATATGATAGCACATAAATTAATAAATTTGTACTACCATTTTTAAAAATAGTGTTGTATAATGAATTTCAACGTACTTTGGTTTTTAAAATACTTGTTATTCTTGAGTAGTTGATATCTAATTACATCCAAATTTTGCTCGAAAACACAATTACCCCCAATAATATACAAGAAAATTTTACATACTGAATTTATAATTAGAAAGGAATCATATGATTGAAAAACTTAGAACATTACCAATCGCTGAATTAAGAGCGATAGCAAAGACTAAAGGAATAAAATATCTTACAATAATGAGAAAAGATCAGATCATTGAAAAACTAATGGAATGTATCGAGGATGAAGAAAAAGTAAAGGTAAAATCAGATATTAATCCTACAGTAGTTCATACTATAAGCACAAACAAACCAAACACTTATAATACAAAAGATGAATTTAAGCCGAAAAAGAATGTGAGTGTAGACAAAAAAATAGAAGTTAATCCTGAAAC
>CAZIGN010000126.1:2007-4728 GCA_964538805.1 uncultured Lachnospiraceae bacterium | reverse complement strand
CAAAGAATGTAAAGCCTTCTGCAAGAGGAGAGATTGAGATTACCTCTGTAAATAATGAGTATTTAAGACGTGGTGAATTAATGGTCGAAACTCTTGGAAGAGGATTTGCGTGGTTAGATACAGGAAATCAAGATATGCTACTTGAAGCAGCCAATTTTGTTGCAGCATTTCAAAAAAGACAAGGTTTATATATCTCTTGCATTGAGGAGATAGCATTTAAAAAAGGCTTCATTGATAAAAAACAATTATTAAGGTTGGCAGAACCACTACTTAAAACTGAGTATGGTCAATATCTCGTGGATATAGCAAATGGTTTATAAGTATTATAGAATTATTAGGTCTTTTGCGTTGTAAACATTTATTATATTAGGAAAACCGAAAGGAAAAAAAATGGGAAAAATACTAGTAGAAACATTTGAAATCGAAGGATTAAAATTAATTACTCCAACTGTTTTTGGTGATGCAAGAGGATATTTCATGGAAACATATAACATGACTGATTACATAGATGCAGGGATAAACGTTGAATTTGTTCAAGACAATCAGTCGGCTTCAAAAAAGGGAGTTTTAAGAGGCTTACACTTTCAAAAAGAATTTCCTCAAGATAAGCTTGTAAGAGTTGTTAAGGGAGAAGTTTTTGATGTTGCAGTAGATATAAGAAAAAATTCAAAAACTTATGGTATGTGGCAAGGCGTTATATTATCAGAAGAAAACAAAAAACAATTTTTTGTACCAAAAGGTTTTGCGCATGGTTTTTTAGTTTTATCAGAATATGCAGAATTTGCTTATAAATGCTCAGACTATTATAATCCTAGTGATGAAGGTGGTATTATTTGGAACGATGCTACTTTAAATATAGAATGGCCAAATCTAGATGTTTTAGAACTTGAAATTTCTGATAAAGATAAAAAGTGGTCTGGTTTTAGTGATTTATAGAACTGAGGATAATATGAAAGTAACCGTTGTAATTCCAAATTTTAATGGCTATAAATTTTTAGAAAAATGTTTAAATTCTTTAGAAAATCAATCTTATAAAGATTTTAGAACCATTATCATTGACAATGCATCAATAGATGAAAGCTGTAAGTTTATAACTGAAAACTATCCATGGGTTGATTTAATTAGATTAAATCAAAACTATGGATTTTGCGGAGCGGTTAACAGAGGTATTGAAGAAACTTCAACACCTTATATTATACTTCTTAATAATGATACCGAAGTTGAAAAAAGTTTTGTTGAGGAACTAATTAATTCAATAGAAAAAGACGAAAAAATTTTTTCGTGTAGTAGTAAAATGATTAATTTTAATTCTCGAGAAATAATGGATGATGCTGGAGATCTTTATTCGGTTATTGGCTGGGCATTTCAAAGAGGAGTAGGACAGCCTATTGATAAATATAATACTCCGAAGAAAATATTTTCAGCTTGTGCAGGTGCAGCAATATATAGAATGAGTATTTTTGCTGAAATAGGTAATTTTGATGAAAATCATTTTGCTTACTTAGAAGACGTAGATATAGGTTATAGAGCAAAAATTTATGGTTATAAAAATATTTATTCTCATAAAGCTATTGTTTATCACGTTGGAAGTGGAACTACAGGATCTAAGTATAATGAGTTCAAAGTTAGACATACAGCCAGAAATAGTATATATCTAATACAAAAAAATATGCCACTACCTTTTATGATAATAAATAGTCTACCTATTTTTGCTGGAATTTTAATCAAATATTTCTTTTTCAAGAAAAAAGGGTTATCTAAAGAATATTTATCAGGCATTAAAGAAGGTTTTAGAAATTCACATAAACTTAAAAAAATTAAACTAAAAAAAAGTAATTTGATTTGTTTTTTAAGTATTGAAATTGAAATTTGTATAAATTCACTTATATTTATAAAGGAACATATCAAAAGAAAATATTATTGAAAAATTTGGAGATAGTGTTAATGTTAATAAAGAACCGATAGGAGTATTGACAGAAGACAAAATTATTGAGCAAAAGTTTAATTCTAAAAAAGAAGGTCTAATTGCAATTGAAATTCTTACAGCTACGTATGGAAAAAAACTTGAATCTGATTCAAAATTAATAATAGAATTATTAATGAACAATAAAATAATAGAGTCAAAAGTAATAAAGTATAATCAAATTGAAGATAATAAATTTCTTAGAGTTAGTTTTGAAGAGATAAAAGATTCTCTTGATAAAGAGTTTGTAATCAGAATGAAGACTGTTGACAAAAAAGATGAGGATATGACCTTTTGGAAAGGGACAAGCAATGAATTTCCAAACTCTTTATATTTGAATAATGAATCATTAGAAGGCTTTTTGATTATGAATTTAGTTTATTCGGAACCGTATTATGAGTTTGTGCATGAAGGTGATGATAAACTATTGATAGCTGAATTGAATGAATATTCTGATAAAATAGAAATAGTAGAAAAGATTATAAAAGGAACTGAATCAGAAAATTTAGAAAAAATGAAGGAAGCATTTATAAAAAACACTATTTTTGTTGAAAGTTTTAATAACTCAGCTTACCAAGGCGAAATAGAAGAGGATGAATATATTGAAATAATTAGTTATAAAAACGATGAAATAAAAATCAAGACTAGTTTAAATCATTCTCGTTACATTAGTATTAATGATTATTATGATAAAAATTGGGTTGCATATTCAGTTTTAGAAAACTATATGTTGAAAATAACAAATGGATATGTTGCTA
>CAZIGN010000126.1:0-1907 GCA_964538805.1 uncultured Lachnospiraceae bacterium | reverse complement strand
GCATATTCAGTTTTAGAAAACTATATGTTGAAAATAACAAATGGATATGTTGCTAAAAATTGGCAAGATTCCCTTGAAGAATATATAAAAGAAATTATTTAATATCGTATAAACTATTCAAATATCTCGTTATATATGTTAATATATAACGAGATATTTGTTTATAAACAAATATATTAATATAAAGCTATTATAAATGAAAGGGAATTATTGTATGAATGAATTAATCAGATTTGATAATGAAAATAACATTTTTTATATTAATACAAAAAATACAACTTATGTTATGAATGTTTCTAAAGGGAAATATCTAGGGCATGTATACTGGGGTAAATCAATAAATAAACTTAATATTAATAATGCATATTTAGAAAGAGGTTTATGTTTTTCTGCAACACCTGATAAAGATGACAGAAGTTATTCGCTAGATTATCTAAAGCAAGAATATCCTGTTGGATTAGGAACAGATTATAGAATTCCTGCAATCTCAATGTTGTTTGAAGATGGAAGTCGTGTTTTAGAGTTAGAGTATCATTCGTTTAAAATTCTTGATAAAAAGCCTGAATTGGATAATTTGCCAATGATATATACACAAGATGGTGATAAAATTGCCACATTAATAATAACACTAAAAGACAGAGTGAAAAATGTTTTGGTAGAAGTAAGTTACACTTCTCATTACGATTTTGATGCAATAACAAGAAATGTCAAAATAATTAATGCTTCTAGAGAAAAAGTTGTTATCGAAAAAGTAATGAGTGCTTCCGTAGATTTTGAAGAGTCTAATTATGACTTTGTTGAGTTGCCTGGAGCATGGGGTAGAGAAAGGCATATAGAAAGAACTGCTTTAAGAAGTGGAAATCAATCTATTGATAGCAAAAGAGGCGCAAGTAGTCACCAACATAATCCTTTTATTGCTATAGCTGATAAAAATGCTAATGAAGAATATGGAAATGTATATGCAATGAACTTTGTATATAGTGGTAATTTTGTTGCAGGTGTAGAAGTTGATCAAATCAAGTCTTCAAGAATGTATATGGGAATAAATGATTATGACTTTTCATGGAAGCTCGATGAAAATGATGTTTTTCAAGCACCAGAAGTCGTTATGGTTTACTCAAATAATGGGCTTGGAAAAATGTCTAGAATCTTTCACAAATTATATAGAGAAAGATTGGTGAGAGGTAAGTTTAAAGATTCAATAAGACCAATATTAATTAATAATTGGGAAGCTACCTATTTTGACTTTAATGAAGAAAAGATAGTCTCACTTGCAAAAGAGGCTAATGAGTTAGGGATTGAATTGCTAGTACTTGATGATGGATGGTTTGGAAAAAGAAATGATGATACTACATCATTAGGTGATTGGTATGTCAATGAAAATAAACTTCCAAACGGAATTGAATCATTAGCAAAAAAGGTTAATGAACAAGGAATTCAATTCGGATTGTGGTTTGAGCCTGAAATGATATCACTCGAGAGTGAACTGTTTAAAAAGCATCCAGAATGGTCAATACAAACAAAAGAAAGAGAAAGCTCACTTTGTCGCCATCAATTTATTCTTGATTTAAGCAGAAGAGAAGTGCAAGATTTTATTATTGAGGCTGTATCAAGTATGCTTGAAAAAGCTAATATTTCATATGTTAAATGGGATATGAATAGACATATGACTCAAATCGGGTCTCTTGATCTTTCAAAAGATAGACAAAAAGAATTACCACACAGATATATGTTAGGATTATATAGAGTATTAGAAGAGATAACTTCAAGGCACGAAGACGTATTGTTTGAAAGCTGCTCTGGAGGTGGAGGGAGATTTGATCCAGGAATGCTCTATTACATGCCACAAGTTTGGACTAGTGATGATACAGATGCAGTAGAAAGATTATATATACAATATGGAACTA
>CAZIGN010000125.1:0-4744 GCA_964538805.1 uncultured Lachnospiraceae bacterium | reverse complement strand
CTGCAACTACAACACCTGCTGCTGCTGATACACCGAATTCTTCTTCACATGCTTTTACTAAATCATTTAATTCTAATACTGTTAAACCTTTGATTACTTCAATAATTTCTTGAGTTGTCATTGTATATTCCTCCATAATTTTAATTTGTTTTTTCTTTTAATAATTACTACGCTTGTTTTTCTGAGATTTGCTTAATAACACGAGCAAAGTTTGTAATAGGTGATTGGATACTTCCAAGGAATTTTGATAACAATTCTTCTCTTGAAGGAATTGTTGCAATAATCTTGATTCCGTTCTCATCATAGTATGTTCCATCAACTACACCAGCTTTAAGTTCTAAAGCTTCTGCTGTTTTTGCAAAGTTGAAAAGAATTCTTGCTGGAGCTGTTGCATCTTCTTTAGATACTGCAATTGCAGTTGGTCCTTCAAGATGTGGAGCTAGTGCTTCAAACTCTGTTCCTTTGATAGCGAAGTTAATCATAGTGTTTTTATAAACCTTATAAGTAACGTTCTCTTTTCTTAATAATTGACGAAGATTAGTATCTTGCTCAACTGTTAACCCACGATAATCTACTATTACAGCAGTTTTCGCACCATTAAGTAATTCAGCGATCTCTTCAACTACTGGTTGTTTAAGTTCTACTTTTGCCATGATTCTTTTGCCTCCTTATAATATTTTAATTTGCCGAAAGAATCTATTCATTCTATCTATGTTAGTAAAATGAAAAACCTCTCTGCCTAAACAGAGAGGTGTAATAATCCATTAATTAAAATGATTCTTTTACATCCTCGGTAGGCAACATTATATCCACAAGGGAAACCTACTGTCTTCGGCATATGCATAATAGCATAATATATATATGATGTCAATAATTTTAAGCTAAATAATTAGTTAGTTGCTTTAGCAACATTTAACTTTACTCCAGGTCCCATTGTAGAAGCAACTGTAATGCTCTTTAAATACTGACCTTTTAAGCTTGATGGTTTAGCTTTCATTATTGCATCTAAAAGTGCTTGGAAGTTGTCCGCTAATTGAGCTTCTGTAAATGAAGCCTTTCCTATTGGAGCATGTATAATGTTAGTTTTGTCAAGTCTGTACTCAATCTTACCAGCCTTAATGTCTTCAATAGCTTTTTTAACATCCATAGTAACTGTTCCAGCTTTTGGGTTAGGCATTAATCCTTTTGGTCCAAGTACACGACCCAAACGTCCTACAACACCCATCATATCAGGAGTAGCAACAACAACATCAAATTCAAACCAACCTTCGTTTTGGATCTTTGGTATCAAGTCTTCTGCTCCAACAAAATCAGCTCCAGCCGCTTGTGCTTCTGCTGCTTTGTCATTTTTAGCAAACACTAAAATTCTAACTTTTTTACCAGTTCCGTGTGGTAATACTACCGCTCCACGAATTTGTTGTTCTGCATGACGTCCGTCACAACCTGTTCTAATGTGTGCTTCAATTGTTTCATCAAATTTTGCAACAGCTGATTTTTTAACAAGATCAATCGCATCTGTTACATCATAGAAATTAGCACGATCAATTAATTTTGCTGATTCTATATATTTCTTTCCTCTTTTCATTCTAAAGACCTCCTAGTGGTAATAGCGGAAGAATCCTCCCACTCGCCGATTTCGGCTATGTGTTTAATATTTATTAGTCTACTACTGTAATTCCCATACTTCTTGCTGTTCCTGAAATCATGCTAATTGCAGCATCAAGAGTTGCAGCATTAAGATCTGGCATTTTAAGTTCTGCGATTTTTTGAACTTCAGCTTTTGTTATAGTAGCAACTTTGTTCTTATTAGGAACAGCTGAACCTGATTTAAGGTTACATGCTTTCTTTAATAGAACTGCAGCTGGTGGTGTTTTAGTTATAAAGCTAAAACTACTATCAGCATATACTGTAATAACAACTGGGATTGTTAATCCTTCTTGATCTGCTGTTCTTGCATTAAAATCTTTTGTAAACTGAACAATATTTACACCGTGTTGTCCAAGAGCTGGTCCAACTGGTGGTGCTGGTGTAGCTTTACCAGCAGCTATTTGTAACTTAATATATCCTTTTACTTTCTTCGCCATGATAGGCACCTCCTAAAATTGTGGTATTATCGGGAATCCCTCCCACTCGCCGCGTTAACGACGTGCTAAATCTTTTTCACCTCAGCAAAGCTTAGCTCTACTGGTGTTTCTCTTCCAAACATATCAACCGCGATAGTAACAAACTGTTTATGAGCATTAATTGATTTAATCTCACCAATAGTTCCTTCCCATACGCCGCCTTTAACAACTACTGAATCTCCAACTGCAAAATTAATAATAACTTCTTCTGGTGTGATTCCAAGATTCTTCATCTCTTCTTCAGTCAAAGGAACAGGCTTTGATCCCGGTCCAACAAACCCTGTAACACCTCGTGTGTTTCTTACAACATACCAAGTATCATCATTCATAACCATATTGATTAGAACATAACCAGGGAACATCTTTTTTTGACTTTGTTTTTTAGCACCATTCTTAAGTTCTACTACTTCTTGCATTGGGACAGTTACTTCTAGAATCTGGTCTTGAAGTTTTCTGTTCTCAATTGTTTTTTCAATGTTTGCTTTTACTTTGTTTTCATAACCTGAATAGGTATGAACAACGTACCAATTAGTTTCTGACATACATTCACCTTACCCTTATGCTAATACGTCTAGTCCAAATTTAAGAACCATATCTACTATAGCAATAATAATGGCTAAAATAGTCCCAATGAACACAACTGTTACAGTCTGTTTAAACACACTTACTTTCTCAGGCCAAATAATCTTTTTGAACTCTGCTTTAAGAGTTTTAAACCAGCTTTTTTTAACAGATTTTTCTACAGTATCACCCATATCAACCTCTTTTCCGCCGTCCTAAGACTACTTAGTTTCTTTGTGTAATGTGTGTGACTTACAGAATTTACAATATTTATTTGTTTCCATTCTGTCAGGATGTGTTTTCTTATCCTTTGTCATATTGTAGTTACGTTGTTTACACTCTGTACATGCCAATGTGATCTTTACGCGCACAACTGCCACCTCCATTTTTTTCTACCAATGTTGCAATACTTCAAGTATTGTAACTATAATTGGGTACTTATTTTTTTCTTTCTACACTTAAATCAAAAACATTTTTTAGTGCAAAAAAAAAAGACTTCTTCCATCGCTAAACTAATATATCATAATTGGCAATAGCTCGTCAAGAATAAAAATAATTTTTTTGACAAACACAGGCTAAAAGGTGTATAATGTAAGTGTAAAAATGGATTTTTACATAGGCTAATAATACTTTCTTCCTATTATAAGATAATTTTATTAGTTTTGCAACATTTACAGACAAGGAGGTGACTTTTATGATTAGTAGTGCTTATAGTTATTACCTATCGACTTATGGTTCTAGGGAAGTAACAAACAAAGATGCCCACAAAAAAAGTGAGCTTAGATCGATTTATAATAATATAATCAAGATTAACAAGAAGTCACCTTTATATAAAGTTGATACTTCACCAGAAACTCAAAAATATGCTATAGATTTAAAAGAAAATGCCAGAGCAGTTATAAGCTATGCTTCTTCCGTTACTAGTTTTAACCCAGACTCTAAAGAATTTAGTATGAAAGAAGCGAAGTCTTCTAACAACAAAGTTCTTACAGCAAAGTATATTGGTAACAAAGCAAACTCAGATGAATCTTTAGAACTAGATATACATGTTTCTCAGTTGGCTACACCACAAACAAACACAGGTAATTATGTTAACCCAACAGGAAAGCAGCTTGACGAGGGAGCTTATTCTTTTGATCTTACTATTAACGATAACACTTATGAATTTCAGTTTAATGTTAATAAAGATGACAATAATAAATCTGTACAAGAAAAGTTGGCTAGACTGATTAATCGCTCGAACATTGGTCTTACTGCCAACATTACAGAAAATGAGACACTTGATTCTTCCCTATCATTAACATCAACTTCGACTGGTTTGTCAGGCTTTAATAAGTCTATCTTCAATATTGCCAATAATGAAGATAATCCTAATAATGCTGTAAGTTTTTTAGGCTTGAACAATAATTCTCAACCCGCGCAAAATGCTTTGTTTACAATTAACGGGACAGAAACTACTTCTCTTTCTAATAATTTTACTATAAACAAAGAGTTTGATGTTACTCTAAACGCAGCTAGTGAATCAGAAGAAGATAATGCTACTATTAGTTTTAAACCAAGCCTTGATGTAGTATTAGATAATGTTTCAAAGTTTTCAGAAAAGTATAATGACATCTTAGATTTATTATACGAAAAAGAAACTAATGCCTCAAACTCTAATAAGTTACAAAAAGAATTCATGGACTTAATAAACAATTATAAAAATGATTTTGAATCATCTGGTATAACTGTTGATGAAAAGGGACATTTAGCAATAGATGAAGCTTTACTAATTCAGTCTTCAAATGAAGGAACCCTTAATTCGGCTCTCAACAAACTAGACAACTTTAAGAATCAATTGTTAGATAAGGCTAATAACATTTCTCTTGACCCTATGAATTATGTCAAAAAGACACTTATTTCTTATCCTAATCCGATTCGTTCATATTCAAGCCCTTATACTTCTTCAGTTTATAGTGGTATGATGTTTAATGGATATGTTTAATTAGTTATATATTTCCCCAAAAACAAAACCACCAAATTTTATCCTTCGACCAGATAAAATGGTGGTTTTGTTTTTT
>CAZIGN010000124.1:2504-4779 GCA_964538805.1 uncultured Lachnospiraceae bacterium | reverse complement strand
TTTTTACTAGACCAATTTTTTTTATACATTCCAAATAAATTTCTTCGTTGAACTGGAATTAAACCATCTCTAACATCAGGTAAACTACGTTGTATAATTACATATTCTGCATATTTACCAAAACCATCCCCTGCAATCTCTGTAATATCAATTGATTGCATATTTTGGTCAGGGTTAGTAAAACTAGCTTGTTTTTTTATCTTACTTTTTTTTGCCAAAAATACCACTCCTAATTATTTTCTTAAATTGTATACATATATATTTTTTGGAGGTGTTTGTATATAATAAGCATCTCCATTATCTAAGGCTTCTTTAATTCTCTTTGCAAAAGGTTTTAAATCACCTTTATATTTAGTTCTTATTGTTTTATCATGATATAATTTTCCATTATACACTATTTTTCTACCACTACTTGTTTTTCCTATTTTTTTAAAGTTTGTAGCTTTGTAGATAATTCCTTCATGATTATAGTATAAATCAGAATAACTTACAATAGTTTTTAAATTTGTATTTTTTTTAAGCCAATTTATTGTTTTACCTATAAAATAGCTCTCACTATTTCTAACTGTGGAATCAATCATAGCTAATCTTCTTAATTCTATAACATCATCTTCTTTTTCACCATATTTTTTCCAAACACTAGCCATACCAAATCCACCATATATCATAGCACCTATCATTATTTTTTGATTTGTTTTATTATCTAAATAATATAAAGCAAAACAGTAAGTAGAACGTAATCCATTTATATTATGGCTATAATGCCATTTCTCAATAAATTCTTTTATTTCTTTTCTATCTACAAGTTCAACAATATATTCTTTTGGTGTTTTAACTAGTAATGCTTTTTTTTCTAATGGTGTTTCTTCAATTTTCTTACCATTCAATAAATTTGTTTTAGGAGTATTTATTTTATCTAAATGCAAAAAATACCTCCTTTTAAATTAAAATTGGACTTTTTAATTTAATATATTTTTTTCTTAAATAATAAACTTTGTGTATTTCAATATTTAATTCAGAAGCTATTTTATTATTATCTAAACCTTGTTTAAATAAATCATAAACTTGTTTAACAACAATATCATTTTCTGCTGTAGCAAATCTTTTATCTAAAGAATCTAATGTGAATGAATTTGGATTACCACCTAATTTTATATAAGCTATATATTTTGACCTATCTGTATTATATTTACTACCTAAAATATTTTCCATATATTTTATATTCTTTTCTTTTGATGCCTTATAAACAAAATATTTAATAATTATTTCTTGTAATAATCTTCTATTTAATTCATGGTCTTCTTTAAACTCATCTAAACTATTTACAAATCCATCTCTTAATAATTTTTCAAAATCTTGCGATAACCGATTACTCTCTGTCTGTCTACTAACACCCCTAATATTTGCAATCTCTGTTGCTTTTAGCCCTGTCAAATATAATGGAAATGTATCTTCTGGTTGAAGGTCTTCAAACCATTTATCCATAGGAATTTGACTAATGTTACTTAAGTCATCGTAAAGCATTTCTAAATATCCATCACCTTTGTTACAAATATCTTGTATAGAGGTTAGATATATATTAGGTTTGATTGTAATTTTAACATCTCCCACCTGATTTTTATTCATATACTTACCTTAATATTAAGGTTTTCACCACCTATTTAAAATATTTACTTATTTAGAAAGTATATCTAATTATATAGTAATATGGAAATTAAGTCAATAACTGATGCTGTAAATCTGTCAACATGTTCAGATAGATTAATTGGACAACAAAAAAACACAGGTAATTTTACCTGTGTTTTTATTTTATGATTCAGCTTTATCCAGCTGTTGAATAGCTTAAGCTTGCAACTGCATCTGATGTTGCTTTCTTGAAGATACCTTCAAGTGATGGTTTCAAGTTATCACGGAATAATAGATATGCGATTAATACAAAAATACCAAAAATTACTACTGCTACGATTACAAAAAGTCCTTGTGAAGCTCCATCTGTCATGTTATAAATTACTTTAATATAAACTATAAGGTCTAAATTTTATATTAAAGACTCCTCCTTTTTATTGTTTACTAGACCTGTAAACTACTTGTTTTTTTTGTTTTTAAGGTTTTCCTTAACTATGAATTAAGTTTATCAAACTCTATATCGTTTGTCAAATTTGAATAACATTTTTATAGTTTTAAAAAACTTATTTAATAATCAGGTTTTCCTTAATTATGAATTAAGTCTATCAAACTTCATATCGTTTGTCAAATTTGAATAACATCTTTATAG
>CAZIGN010000124.1:0-2404 GCA_964538805.1 uncultured Lachnospiraceae bacterium | reverse complement strand
TTTATAGTTTAAAAAACTTATTTAATAGTTAAGTTTTACTTATGTGTTTAGTATATTAGCATACTGTTATGTTGATGTCAAATAAATAAAACACCCTTTTTGAACATGTTTATAAAAACTGTATAACATACATTAAAAATAAATAGTTTTAATAAAAAAGTAAAGTAATAAATTTTATAAAATAAAAAGAGTGTATTTTATTAAAATACACTCCTAATTATTAATTATTCTCCACCATTTCTAGTTAGAGTTTGTCCTACAATTTTAGTGACGTTATCAACATGGATTTCTCCATTGTTATAAGAAAAACTACCTCCAACCATGAAAAGGATAAGAACACTCAACATAATCATAGCCACAACTGTAGCCATCAAATACATTAAACTTTGACCAGTCATATAGTTCATGAACTAATAAACCCCCTTTTACTTTATTTAGGTGTTGGAGCTGAATTTACACCACTTTGTAAAATATCTAAAGCTATTAATCTCAATTGTGGCATAAATGTAAGTAATATTGAAAATAAAATACCAAAACCAACAATTGTTACTAGGGTCATTAACCCAACTGAAGTTCCTTCTTGCATTATAAACTACCTCCTAATTTTTAAATACTTACTGAAACATCTAATGCTATTTTTTGTAAATGAGTTGCAATAAATACAAACGCAAAATATACGATTGTTGCTAATATAAATGCAGGCAATGGATAACCTAGATAAGCCATAAATACCTCTTTAGCAAATAATCTTAATGAAAATGGTATAAATACTGCAATACCCATAGTAAACATTTCTTGTTTTCTAGATGCTTTGTTTTTTCTTGACAAATTATCTCTTTCAATTGCTTCATAATTAATATTACTTAATGGAAATTTAAATAATTGTTTAGAATCTATACCATCATGATATGCAATCTGTAAATTACGTAAGAAAATATCAAAGCTTGTAAAACCATACTTTTCAAAGTTTTCAGTAATAAGTTCACCTTCAACCATTAATTTAGAATACGTATAATTTAAATCTGCACCAATTCTACCATCATAATCATCTTTTATAAACTCTAAAGTATCTGATACATTTTTACCATTTTGCATATTAAAATTAATTTGTGTAGCTATATTAGTTAATGATTTAAATTCTTCTTCTTCTTGTTTCAATACATTATTTCTATAATAAAACCAATAAGTTAATCGTATACTACCAAGCATTCCAATTAAAATAGAAGGAATTAATAATCCACATAACCACCACATATATCCAGCACTTAATATTGAAAAAAATGTAAACCATCCAATAGTTCCAACAGTTTTAAAAGATTCAATAAAAGCTTTTCTATCAGCTTTTTTCTTTTCAATTTCTGCTTTTGCTAATTCTTGGCGTTGACGAATACGTTCTCTTTGTTCAAGTTCTTCTATAGATAAGCTATCATCATAATATTCTTCAATATCTATGTTATCTAAATTTATATCGGTTTCTTCTACTACTTCATTTTTTCTTTTCTTTTTCACTTTAGAAAATAACCCTTTTTTCTTAACTGGCTTGTCTATAGAGGTTGTTGAATTATCAACTTCCTCTATATCCATATTGTCAGTTATATCTAGTTCAAAATCTGTATTTAAAGGGTCTTTGAAATCTAAGTTATCATCTAAAGGGTCTTTGAAATCTACACTATTTTTTAAAGTATCATCCAAATAATCTTCTTTAAAAATATCTTTGTTCTTTTTCAAAACACAATCCTCCTTAATAACTGTCTCCTTTTGCATACACATCAGGAACATTATGAATTTCTTTTTTCTTAGTTATTTTTTCTAATAAATTCTTAGACAGTCTATTTTTCAATTTAACAAGATGGTACGTATTTGTTTCTTCATCATACTCTTGAGTAACTTGATATATCGGAACACCTATAATACCAATACCTTGTCTATATTCTGTATATTCATAAATTTCACGAATAATACGTGATATTTTACCTGTTTCTGGGTCATCTACTCTTTCCATGTGCAAACCAAGATTTAAAACAGATACAATATCTAATTGTAATGCTTCATAATCAGATGCTTGTTCGTTCATAGATACCATATTTGATAAACGAGATGGGATATTATCTGCCCCAGTAGCATGAAGTGTTGTCATGATTGAGTGACCAGTTAAAGCTGCTGAAAGTAAATCTTGTGCTTCAGCACCACGAACTTCAGAAATCATTAGCCAATCTGGGTTATTACGTAAACCTGCTCGTATTAAATCAGGGAATCCTATATAATTATCTTCACCTTTTTCACCTGCAGTTGCCCAAGAGTTTATATCTTTTTCAGGATAAATTTCTTTTATATGTGAATCAAGAGTATCTTCCATTAAAGAAATTTTCTTTTGCTGTGGAATATATCCAATTAATGCTTTTTG
>CAZIGN010000123.1:3724-4868 GCA_964538805.1 uncultured Lachnospiraceae bacterium | reverse complement strand
CATTGAATTTTTCTATAAAAGAGAAGAAGTCTCTTTTATACAAGCATATTTTTTTTATTTAGAAACTTTGTTTCTAAATACTTACTATAGAATTTAAAAACTATATAGAGGTTCTAGGATAAAACACCAAAAACCAAGCTTTTTATTGACTAATAAAATGATAAATGCTATCATATATAGTATTCAATACTACATACGCGAAAGGTAGAAATTATATGAGTTATAAGATAATAGTTGATAGTTGTTGTGATTTTCCAATTGATTTTAAAGTTGATGAAAGAATTCAAAAAGTACCTTTGTTTCTTGAATTAGATGGAGTTACTACTGTAGATGATGAAACATTTGATCAAGCAGATTTTATTAAGAGAGTACATGAAAGTAAGTCTTTTCCTAAGTCTTCTTGCCCTTCACCACAAAGTTATATGGAAGCATTTAAGTCTGAAGCAGAGAATATATATGTAGTTACTTTATCAGCAGCACTTAGTGGTTCACATAATAGTGCATTGATTGGTAAGAGTATGTATAAAGAAGAGATAGGACCAAAAAATATTCATGTTTTTGATTCTTGTTCAGCCTCTGTAGGGGAAGCAAGTATTGCTTTAAAATGCATAGAATTAGAAGAAAAAGGGTTGAGTTTTGACGAAATAGTTAAAGAAACTGAAGAGTTTTCTAAAGAAATGAAAACTTATTTTGTTTTAGATACTTTAGAGACATTAAGAAAAAATGGAAGATTAACAGGACTTCAAGCTATTGTTACTTCGGTGCTTAATATTAAGCCTATTATGGGAGCAACAGATGAAGGAACTATCTGTAAACTTGATCAAGCAAGAGGAATGGAAAAAGCCTTGGCGAAGATGGTTAAGTTGATTGTAGATGCTACTAAGAATGCAGAAGATAAAGTGTTAGCAATTAGTCATTGTAATTGTTTAGAAAGAGCACATTATTTAAAAGAAGAATTGACAAAAGCTGCAAAGTTTAAGAATATAACTATAGCAGATATGGCAGGAGTTAGTACTATGTATGCAAATGATGGTGGAATTATAGTAACAGTATAAGAATGTTTTTTACTTTTTTTGAACTAAGATGTAAGAGACCTCCCAAAAGTAAGATGTAAATATCTAGCTGTTGAGAGGTCTTTTTTTAA
>CAZIGN010000123.1:0-3624 GCA_964538805.1 uncultured Lachnospiraceae bacterium | reverse complement strand
TGAGTTTAATTTTCAGTATTATTCTAATTATTAGACTGATTATTAATCTAGTTCTAATTCTTTTTTATAGGAAGCAATAAAGCTTTCTTTTATTAAAGTAACTAATTCATTTAAAGTTACCAATTCATTAAAGGTCTTGTTATTAGTTAAAGAAGCAGAATTAGAATCACAATTTCCATAAGTTATTCTTGGGTCTATGTATGAGAGATCGTCATTGTCTGTTTTGTTATAAGGTACAAAACCACCTGCCATTATACGATGTCCGCCACCATTTCCGAATGTTTTTAAGGCGAGGTGGGTGATCTTTCCTGCGTCTAGGTGCGGGTTACTGTTTCTGATTGAGATTTTTATGCCATCTTCTTTAATTGAATATACTATTGAAAAGTTTATCTTATCTAGATCTAACATAAAATCAGATATCATAGCGATTAGTGCCTCTGGGCAGTTATTTCCAATGTTTGTGAAACTTATATTATCAACGCATTCAATGTTTGATATAGCATTTACATAAGATTGCAAATCTGAAAATTCTAATTTGTTTGAAGTTAATTCTTTTATGTCAGTTCTGTTAGCTTTTCTATATAAAAGGTAGTACATGTCAAGGTCAAGATCTGAAGTTCCACGACTTAGATTAGCTGTGTCTATCATAATTCCGTAAAGTAGAGCACTAGAAACTTCAGTTGGTATAGGAATGTTGTTGTTGAAAAAATATTCGCTGATAATAGAAGCACAAGAGCCTACGTCTTGTCTAATATCGGAAAAAACATAGTTGCTTTTACCATTCTTAAAACTTGAATGGTGATCAATGCAACAGTATTTTGTGATAGGAAGTGATAGGGTATTAATATTGCCATGCTGAGTATCAATCAATATAAATACATCATCAGGTTCAAGATTATTAATATCATCAAGATTATTGAGTTTGATATTCCAAATATCAAGCATTCTTGTAGTTGCGATTCTATCTATAATTCCGCTATAGCATATAGTTGATTCTATGTTATAATATAGCAACAAACATTGTAATCCATAGGCGCTTGCAATGGCATCTGGATCAGGAAAATCATGAGTTTGTATATATACTTTTTTGTTGGTAAGGTAATTTATTAGAAGTTTTAAGTTTATCATAGTTATTTTGCCTCTCTAATCCTAAAAAAACAAATGTGAGTAGTACTATAAATAATGTGGTTTTTGAGTATTGCATTTAATATATCAAAGAAACAACAAAATGTATACCCTAAATTATAGGGTAAATTCAATATATGAATTGCAATAAACTATGCGAAAATTCGCAATGCTTCAAGGTGGGTGTGAAATAAATTTCCTATGGGAATAGATCTGAAAAATTGGAATTATTTATTATAGTTTAGACAAAATATTAAGATTTAACTTAGTGTTTGCAAACTAATATGAAAGGAAAAGCCGGGTGTTTATATAATGGCAGAATACAAAAATTATGACATTACAACAGCTTAAATATGTTATCGCTATATCAGAAAAAAGATCAATGAATGAAGCTGCAAAGAAGTTATTTATATCTCAACCAACCTTATCTAACTCGATTAAGGATTTAGAAGAAGAGATAGGAATAGTTATATTTGATAGAAACAACAAAGGGATTATAATAACTAATGAAGGTGAAGATTTTTTAAGTTATGCTAAACAGGTTATAAGTCAATTTGAATTACTTGAAGAAAAATATATAGATAAAAAAGATTACAAAAAAAAGTTTGCTGTTTCTACTCAACATTATTCATTTGCAGTAAAGGCATTCATCGAGATGGTTAAAGGATTTGACGTTAATTTATATGAATTAGCAATTAGAGAAACGAAAACGCATGAAGTTTTAAATGATGTAAAGTTAGGAAAAAGTGAGATAGGCGTACTCTATATAAATGAATTCAATAAAAAGATTATGAACAAACTTTTTAAAGAATATAGTTTGGAATTTCATAATTTGGTAGACTGTAATGTTTATGTATATTTGTCATCAAAACATCCATTAGCTGATAAAAAACTTATTTGTCTTTCGGATTTAGATGAGTATCCTTGTTTATCATTTGAACAAGGAGAATATAATTCGTTTTATTTTGCTGAAGAGATTTTGAGTACTTATGAATATAAAAGAGTTATAAAAGCTTGTGACAGGGCCACTATGCTTAATTTGATGATAGGGCTAAATGGTTTCACGCTATGTTCGGGTATAATTTCAAAAGATTTAAATGGAGATGAATATAGAGCAATAAAGCTTGAGGTAAATGATATAATGAGCATTGGCTATATAAAAAAAGAAAATATGGTTTTAAGTAGTATAGGTGAAAAATATATACATGAGCTAAATGAGTATATTAAAGATCAAGGAATGGTAAAGCTAGGATAAAAAAACCTGATAAATGTAAAAAGTACTTGATTTTTATTTTTTATGTGGTATATTAAATTGAATAAAAAAGACAAATGTTTGCTGTATACGGACATTGATTATTGTTTTAGCATACTTTGTTCTTGAAATATATTATAATACTTTAAAAAAGTTAGGAGAATAGACATGGAAAAGAAGTTAAAAGTTGGTATTTTAGGTGCTACAGGAATGGTAGGACAAAGATTTATAGCATTACTTGAAAATCATCCTTGGTTTGAAGTGGTTGCAGTAGCTGCAAGCCCACGTTCAGCTGGAAAAACATATGAAGAGGCTGTCTTAGATCGTTGGAAGATGACTACACCTATGCCAGAAGCAGTTAAAAAATTAGAGATACTAAATGTTAATGAAGTAAAAGAGGTTGCATCAAAGGTTGATTTTGTTTTCAGTGCAGTAGATATGACAAAAGAAGAAATCAAGGCTATTGAAGATGAATATGCAAAAGCAGAAGTGCCAGTTGTATCAAACAATAGTGCGCATAGATGGACACCTGATGTTCCTATGGTAGTTCCTGAAATCAATTCAGAACATTTTGAAGTAATCAAGTTCCAAAAAGAAAGACTTAACACTAAAAAAGGCTTTGTTGCAGTAAAACCTAATTGTTCAATTCAAAGTTATGCTCCAATCCTTACAGCTTGGGCAGAATTTGAACCAACAGAAGTTGTTGCAACAACTTATCAAGCGATATCAGGAGCAGGCAAAACTTTTGTTGAATGGCCTGAAATGATAGAAAACATAATTCCTTTTATTGGTGGCGAAGAAGAAAAAAGCGAACAAGAGCCTCTTAGACTTTGGGGTAATATAGAAGATGGCGTTATTAAAAAAGCGCAAGGACCTAAGATTACAACTCAATGTATTAGAGTTCCAGTTTTAAATGGACATACAGCGGCAGTATTTGTAAAGTTTAATAAAAAGCCTACTAAAGAACAATTAATAGAAAAAATGGTTAACTTTAAAGGTATGCCACAAGAAAAGAAATTACCATCAGCTCCAGAACAATTCATACAATATCTTGAAGATGATAATCGTCCACAGGTTAATCTAGATGTTGATTATGCAAATGGAATGGGAGTTTCAGTTGGTAGATTAAGAGAAGATTCAGTATATGATTATAAGTTTGTTGGATTATCTCATAACACAGTAAGAGGAGCTGCAGGTGGAGCAGTACTTTGTGCAGAAGCATTAGTTGAGTTAGGATATATATATTA
>CAZIGN010000122.1:0-4893 GCA_964538805.1 uncultured Lachnospiraceae bacterium | reverse complement strand
TGTCCTCTGTAAGTTCTTGTAGCAACGAACTCACCAAGTTTATGTCCAACCATATCTTCAGTTACATAAACTGGAACATGTCTTCTGCCATCATGAACTGCTATTGTATGTCCAACAAATTGTGGAAAAATAGTAGATCTGCGTGACCAAGTCTTTATAACTTGTTTTTGTCCAGCATCATTCATTCCATCCACTTTTTTAAGCAAACTTGCATCTGCAAATGGACCTTTTTTTAATGATCTTGCCATGGTGTATCCTCCTTACTTCACGTTCTTTCCATCTCTGCGTCTTACGATTAACTTATTAGACTTTTTATTTTTCTTTCTAGTTTTTAAGCCAAGTGCTGGTTTGCCCCAAGGTGTAGATGGACCAGGACGACCGATACCAGTCTTACCTTCACCACCACCGTGTGGATGGTCATTAGGATTCATTACAGAACCACGAACAGTAGGTCTAAAGCCCATGTGACGTTTACGTCCTGCTTTACCAATGTTTACAAGATCATGTTCAACATTACCAATTTGTCCTATTGTAGCACGACATATGATTGGTACCATTCTCATTTCACCTGATGGTAATCTTAATGTAGCAAACTTTCCTTCTTTAGCCATTAATTGAGCAGAGTTACCTGCTGAACGAGCTAATTGTCCGCCTTTTCCTGGATAAAGTTCAATGTTGTGAATTTGTGTACCTACTGGAATATTAGCAAGTGGTAAAGTATTACCAACCTTAATTTCCGCATTAGGACCATTCATAACTTTCATACCATCTTTAAGTCCGTTTGGAGCTAAGATATATGCTTTTTCACCGTCTTGATAACAGATAAGAGCGATGTTTGCTGTTCTGTTTGGATCATATTCGATACCAATTACAGTTGCTAATATATCGTCTTTTCTTCTCTTGAAATCGATGATTCTATATTTTCTTTTTGCACCGCCACCGCGATGTCTTACAGTGATCTTACCTTGATTGTTACGTCCTGCTGTTTTCTTTAATGTAGTTACAAGAGATTTCTCCGGGGTGCTCTTAGTAACATCAGAAAAGTCTAAGCTAGTCATGTTTCTTCTAGAAGGTGTATATGGGTTAAATGTTTTAATTCCCATTATTTGTCACTCCTTTCGCTTCTCATTTATTAGAGACCTTGGAAAATCTCAATTTCTTTACTGTCGCTAGTTAATTTTACGATAGCTTTTTTAGTCTTAGCAGTCTTACCTGTAGTAGTACCTCTTCTACGACTTTTGCCATCTTTATTCATTGTGTTAACGCTTTCTACTTTTGTACCATCAAACATTTTTTCAACAGCATCTTTGATCTGTGATTTTGTCGCTTCAGGACTTACCATGAAAGTATATTTTTTCTCGCTCATTGCGTTCATACTTTTTTCAGTAACTACTGGTTTGAGGATAACATCATAATATTTTAAATCAGCCATTACGCGTACACCTCCTCGATTGTTGCTACAGCTGCTTTTTCAATTACTACTGTATCGTATTTTAGTATGTCATATACGTTAATAGTGTTTGTCAAAGCTGTCTTTACTGTAGATATATTGTTTGCAGACTTAACTACATTTAAATCATTAGAGTTAAGAACTACTAATGCTTTATTAACTTTAAGATTTTTCATCATTTCTACAAATTTCTTAGTTTTGATTTCATCAAATTTGAATTCATCTACTACGATAAATTTGCTTTCAAGAACTCTTGATGTTAAAGCAGACTTAAGAGCAAGTTGCTTTTCTTTTTTGTTAAGCTTAATTGTGTAATTTCTTGGCTTTGGAGCAAATACAACTCCACCACCAGTCCATTGTGGAGATCTTGTAGATCCTTGTCTAGCATGACCTGTTCCTTTTTGCTTCCAAGGTTTTCTTCCACCGCCTCTTACTTCTGAACGAGTTTTTGCGCTCTGTGTTCCTTGGCGTTTATTTGCAAGTTGGCTAACTACTGCCATATGCACTAAATGTTCATTTACTTCAACACCAAATACTGCGTCATTTAATTCTATGTCGCCTACTTGGCTGCCTTCCATATTGTAAACAGATACTTTGGACATCTGTGTGGTCCTCCTTCCTTACAAACCTATTTATTGGTTTTTACTGTCTCTTTAATTGTAACAAGTGATTTTCTAGGTCCTGGAACAGCACCCTTAACTAATATTAAGTTGTTTTCGATATCAACTCTTACAATTTCAAGATTCTGAATTGTTATTTTCTTAGCTCCCATGTGTCCTGGCATTCCTTTGCCTTTGAAAACTCTACTTGGGCTTGAACAAGCACCATTAGAACCTTGATGACGATGGAACTTAGAACCATGTGACATTGGTCCTCTTGACTGATTAAATCTCTTAATCGCGCCTTGGAAACCTTTTCCTTTTGAAGTTGCAGTAGCATCGATCTTATCGCCTGCTGCAAATACATCAGCTTTGATTTCATCTTTAACTGAGTACTCATCTGCATTTTCAAACTTGAATTCTCTAACAAATTTTTTGTAAGAAACTCCAGCTTTATCAAAATGTCCTTTTTTAGGTTTGTTAACAAGATTTTCTCTTCTGTCAACATAACCAATTTGTACTGCGCTATATCCATCATTTTCCACTGTTTTTACTTGAGTAACAACACATGGTCCTGCTTGGAGCACTGTAACTGGTGTTAAAACACCACTTTCGTTGAAGATTTGAGTCATTCCGACTTTTGTTGCTAAAATAGCTCTCTTCATTCTTAATTCCTCCTGTTTAATCTACAGCGGTTTTCAGCTTTTACCGAAAACATCCTAGAACAGTTAAATATAAGTGGAACAAACACATTTATAATTCTATATAATATGAAGTGTTGCTTCTATATCCAAACCCTTCAGGACTATCTCACTATTTGTTCAAACTAACTCTGACTTATTTTGTTTTCATCTTGATGTCGATGTAAACACCAGCTGGCATTTCTAACTTAGCTAATGCTTCTGTAGTCTTTGGTGTTGGTTCAATAACATCAATAAGTCTTTTGTGAGTTCTTTGTTCGAACTGTTCTCTTGAATCTTTGTACTTATGTACAGCTCTAAGAATAGTAATAATCTCTTTCTTAGTAGGCAATGGTACTGGTCCACTCACTTTTGCTCCTGCTTTTTTAACAGTTTCGATGATTTTTCCAGCAGACTGATCGATTAGTTGATGATCATATGCCTTTAATGTGATTCTCATTATTTGACTTGCCATAAAAAAAGTCGCCTCCTTTTCGCACTATAAATATTAGTACGACAAGCGGTGACTGTACACTCTTCCGTGTGTGTCATGCATGCACTTTATTCAAACGCAACTTGATTACACGTTGTTTCCATCATTAGATGGACGATTTTTGGTACAGTGACTTGTCGCCAGTTTCATAACTTGACATTCGCTCCATGGAATTACACCCGTCTTCACCGGCAACCTCACACTTCTACGCTATCAATGTCACAGCAAACCATAGTATACATTATAATAAAAATAAATGCAATAGGTTTTTTTATTTTTTTTGAATCTCTTCTATATAAATAAAACTTAGTTTAATGTATTATATAAACGTAGTATTGTCAAACGAAAAATGCATTTATTTTTTTCTTACCCCCCTAAATTATTATTTATTAACGAATATATAAGTACAGGAATAAATTTATATCCAAAAACGAATGGAGGAATTCTATGTCAGCATTAGATAACGCATCAAATGATGAGCATACTAATATTCTACTAGAGATTAAAAACGGAGATTCAAAGAAAAGAGAAGACTTTATAAAAAGTAATTGGAAATTCATTATGTATACGGTTTCTAAAACCACAGGTAAGATTGCATATGAATCAGAAGAGTTTAGTGTAGCTCTTTTGGCTTTTAACGAAGCCATCGATGATTATAAGGAAGATAAAGAAGCCGGATTTTTAACTTTTGCTTCCTTAATAATCAAAAGGAGACTTATTGATCACATAAGGAAAAACAAAAAATTCCAAAGCGAGTTTGCTGCATCTAGTGATAATTTATCACAAGAGCTCAATTCTTATGCAAATGTTGAAGATATATCGCAAACTTCTATTTTCGAAGAAGTCGAAAACGTTGATTCAATTAAAGAATTCGAGCTTTTATTAGAAAGCTATAAGTTAAACTTTAAAAAGCTTCATAAAGTAGTTCCTAAACACAGCGATACAAGATTGTTGTGCGCAAAAATTGCTATGACTATTTCTGACTCAGATTTGCTTTCTTCCTATTTAATAAAGGAACATAAATTACCAACACAAAATTTAACTTCTATATTTAATGTTAGCCGCAAAACTATAGACAACCACCGAAAATATATTATAGCCTTATTCTTAATACAGAAAAGTGATTTAAATGTATTAAAGAGCTATATGGCAAGTTTTGTAAAAGGAGATGAATAATATGACAAATACAGGTATTGTAATGAAAATAGAAGATAGCAAGGCATATATTTTTACACCTGATTTAAAAACAGTTGTCTTGCCAGCAACAAAAGACCTAAAATTAGGCAAAAATATAACCTTTAACGAAGATGATAATAATAGCAACCCTTCGTTTAGAGTAAGAAAAATTGCAACAACCTTGGCTAGTGTAGCTGCAATTTTATTGATAATTGTAACTTCGGTTTTGATAGCTACAAACAGCGATTCAAAAAAACCTATTCTTAATAAAGATTCTGTTTGTATGTATTCGATAGAAATCAACCCAGGAGTTGAATTTGAAATTAATTCAGACAACCAGGTCATAAACATAATTTCTCTAAATTCAGATGGTGAGTCTTTACTTAAAGACTTAGATTTGATAGGGAAAAAAAGTTTCGATGCTATTTTAGAAGTTATCAAAAAGGCAGAAGAACTAGGATATATGGAAAATGATGAAAAATATATTCTTTTATC
>CAZIGN010000121.1:0-4992 GCA_964538805.1 uncultured Lachnospiraceae bacterium | reverse complement strand
CCATGACACCACGGGTATGAACCGTGTGCTCTAGCCAACTGAGCTATTCCGCCATATTATGTTTCTAAGTTCTTTTAAAAATTAATGGGACCTACAGGGCTCGAACCTGTGACCCTCTGCTTGTAAGGCAGATGCTCTCCCAGCTGAGCTAAGATCCCAAATGCTTTCAAACGAACTCGCTTAGATAATATAATACAAATATTGTCAAAAGTCAATCTTTTTTTGCAAAATTATTTATAATTATTAAAAATTATTTAATAACCAATGCAAGGTTTAATTTTCAAACTAAATTCCACTATAATGTGGAATTTAGTTTGAATGTTTTTAGTAATTTTTATCAGCGTATCCTACCCATCCACCCTCTTTAACTAGTGTTTTGTCAAATTCGCCTAAGCTAAATTCCACTTCTTCTTCTTGATTATCTGCTTTTATAGTGATTTTATTTGAATCAACATCAATCGAAACATAAGTTTCTTTATTTTTATATTTATCAAATATTTCTGCTATTTTTTCCTTTGATAATTCTATAGCAAACATTCCACAGTTATACATGTTTTGTCTAAATATTCTTGCAAAACTTTCTGCTATAACTACATTAATTCCATTAACTTCAAGTGCCCAAGGAGCATGTTCTCTTGAAGATCCGCAACCAAAATTCTCTCTTGTTATTATTATAGCTTTATCACTAATATCAGTTTTTGGATCAAAGCCTTCTAGTAATAAATCTTCTAAGACATATGGCTTTAAAGCTTCTTTAGTAATCTCTGTAAGATACTTAGCTGGAATTATTTCGTCTGTATTTATATCATTTCTATCTAAAAATAATACTTTTCCGTCAAAGTTTTTCATATATATTCTCCATTTCTATGATGTAAAAAGTGATGAGTTAACAACTTCTCCAGCAATAGCTGTTGCTGCTGCTGTTGCTGGACTCATAAGATGAACCGTTCCACCTTTACCCATACGACCATTAAAATTACGATTCGTTGTTGAAGCACATACTTCTCCATTAGCAAGAACCCCGTTACTCATTCCTAAACAAGCACCACAAGTTGGGTTAGTAACACAAAAACCTGCTTCTTGAAAAATCTCTATAATACCTTCTTTTAAAGCTATTGAATAAACAGCTGGAGTTGCAGGACTTACTATAGCCCTTACATTATCACTTATTTTTTTATCTTTAAGTATAGCTGCTGCTACTCTTAAATCTTCAATTCTTCCATTAGTACAACTACCGATATATATTTGATCCACTTTTGTTCCTAGCATCATTGATACTGGCTTTACTTGATCAGGTTTGTTGCCATATGTCATCATTGGTTCAAGTTCAGTCATATCATATTCATATACCTTATCATACTGTGCATCTTCATCAGATACCCACTTTTTATACTCTTTTAAAGCCTCTTCTTTAGAAGAAAACTCTTCATTAATAAATGGCCATAAATAATCTACAGTAGTCATATCTGGATAACAGATTCCACAAGTTCCACCTGCTTCGATAGCCATATTACACAAAGTCATTCTTGATTCCATAGACATATTGTCAATAATTTCTCCTGTGAATTCAATAACTTTATTAGTTGCTCCATTTACTGTAAGTTCCTTTATTATAAATAATATAACATCCTTTGCATAAACGCCTGGTTTAAGCTTACCATTTAGCACAATCTTAATTGTTTTTGGAAAATGAAAAGCACAAACACCTTTTAAAATTCCAACTTCAAGATCTGTAGTTCCAACACCTGCAGCAAATGCACCGAATGCACCATGTGTACAAGTATGAGAATCTCCCATTATTATAGTATAACCTGGTCTTACAAATCCTTTTTCAGGGAAAATAGCATGACAAACACCATTTCTTCCAATATCAAAAAAATCTTTTATTTCATGTCTTTTTGCCCATTCACGAAGAATTTTACCTTGTTCTGCTGTTTTTGAATCTTTTGCTGGAGTAACATGATCAATTACCACTTTAATTTTTTCATTGTCAAATACTCTATCCATGTTTCTTGCTATCAAATCATTTATAGCAATAGGTGTAGTAATCTCATGACAAAAAACTCGGTCAAGTTTTAATACATGTGTATCTGGAAATGGACTGTTTACTCTATGCGCATCAAAAATCTTTTCTGCTATCGTTCTACTCATATTTTATACCTATGCATATCAAAGTAAAAACTCTGATACTTCCCTGTTAAAAAAGGGTGCATCTTCCTTTCGCATTATATTTCATGTTAGTATAATATTAACTCTAGTTAAATCCAAACATCTTTTGAGCAACTCTATAACCTAGTTTAGATAATCCTCTTCCAACAAAACCTGGAAGATTCATCCATATACCTAAAATAGAAAGTCTGATTTTTTTGTATAAGCTAATATTTTCTTTTTTCAAATGTAACCACAATTCTTTTTTCTTGTCAAGGTTTTCTTTTGTTCCTGACAAAATAAGCATTATTGAAGATACACACATCATCATGTCTAAATACTGCAACATATACTTGTCAAGTTTACTATTTTTAATGTTCTCTTTATTATAAATGTCTATAATTATTTTGCTTACTTTTATTTGCTGATCAATTCTTGAAATCATAACTTTTTCATTAACTGATTGATCATCTCTACCTATAAAATATCTATAAAAATCAACATCTAAATAATACATACTCTTAACATATGGAAGTGGTTTGTATACAAAGATATTATCTACATAAAATGTATGTTTAGGTAACTCTAAATCACATTCACGAAGTAGCTCTGTTCTATATATTACAGAATGCATCAAAATATACTGTGGCTTTTTAAAATTAACATCATCCTCCCAAGACAAAAGAGTATTTGGCTTTATTGCTGATTTATATTTCATTACTTTTTTATGCTTTGCACCTTGCTTTTCATAAACAAAATTAGATAATAATAAATCAAGCTTGGTTTCTTTTTCTATCATTGCTTTTAGTGTATCTAAAATCTTTACATATGCATCTTCATCAACCCAATCATCACTATCAACAACCTTAAAATATTCTCCTGTGGAATTCTTAAGTCCAGTATTTACAGCTTGACCATGACCACCATTTTCTTGGTGAACTACTTTTATTATACTTGGGTATTTTAATGCATATTCATCTGCTATTTCTTTTGTATTATCTTTTGTAGAACCATCATTTACAATAATTATCTCTACATCTTCTTTCCCTTTTAAAAGGCTATTTATACATTTATCCATGTAAGCTGCTGAATTGTAACATGGAACTGCTATTGACAATATTTTCATTTTGATACCTTATTCACTCTTTTTTTGTTTACTAACACTTTAGAGTGCTTATCCTCTCTTATTTTTCTTCTATATACTTAACAAATCATCTGCTAATAATAAAGCTTTTTCTACTATCGCATCTATATTATAGTACTTATATTCTGCAAGTCTTCCTAAAAGATGGAAGTTTTTATATTGATCAACTAAATCTTTATATTTATTATAAAGTGCAAAATTCTCATCCGACAAAATCGCATAATAAGGAATTTCTGTTGCAGGATCTTCATACGCTTTAGGAAATTCTTTCATAATAGTGGTTTTTTCACTTTTTTGATTTGTAAGCTTTTTAAATTCAGTTATTCTAGTATATTCTTCACTAACTGTATAATTAACAACTGCTTTTGGTTGATATTCTGATTTATTAAAGCATTCAAACTCAAATTGTAAAGTTCTATATGGTAGTCTTCCAAATTTACAATCAAAAAGTTCATCTATTGGGCCGGTATATATTATTTCGCCTTCAAACTTTTCTTTATTAACGTAAGTTCCATCTTCTCTAAATTCTATATAATCTTTGCCATTAGTTTCTAATTTAATATCTATATTAGGATTATATAACATGTTCTCAAAGATTAATGTATAGCCATCAAGTGGCATTCCTTGATACTTGTCAGTAAAATATCTATCGTCTCTAGAGATTAAAACCGGCACTCTAGCTGTAACTGAAGGATCTACTTCTTCAGGCTTTTGTCCCCATTGCTTCATTGTATATTTTAAGAATACATTGTTGTAAACATATTCTCCTACTTCTTTAATATCTTCATCTGTATTATTCATCAGTTCTAAAATAGGAACTTTTTTGTCTTCTCCATAAATATTTATAAGCTTATTTTCAATTCTTGTAGCTTTTTTCTCTTCAAACACCAAATGAAGCGAATTAAGATTAAATGGAACTGGTATATATTCATCATTAACAAAGGCTACCACTTCATGAGAGTAATCGTACCATTTTGTGAAATTCAGGATATATTTGTACACGCGTTCATTATTAGTATGAAAAATGTGCGGTCCATATTTATGAATCAATATTCCATTCTCATCTAAATGATCGTAACAATTTCCTCCAATATGATTTCTTTGCTCAAGCATAAGTACTTTTTTACCTAGACTTGCATATCTATTAGCCACTACTGCACCAGCAAAGCCACTACCGATAATTAAAGCATCATAGTTTAACATTGTTTTTACCCTTACATATTACAATTAAGTTGTAATATTGCTACATATACTACCATTGTCTTCAATAATGTAGCAATCCTTTCTATTATTCTTTTAGACATCCTTTTTATTATACTGTCTTTTTTAGAAAAATGAAATACATATTTTAGTTTTTGTTTATTATTTCAACAGGTTTTAGTTTGTTCAACCTGTGTATTGGATAATTAGAAGCTAATGTGTTAAGTAATAAAACAGTAGTTAGTACCACCAATAATAGCGGTATATTCCAACACACTATCTCATATGGCATTTCAATGGTTTTATTATTATAATTATTATTTGAAAAAAACATAAGTAATTTAACTAAAAGTAAACTAATCAAAGTTGAAAATACATATATTATCTTAAACTCAATTTTAAACAAACTACTACAATCTTTCGAAGCTATTCCTAATGATCTTATTATACCGATGTTTTTATTGTTTTCATTAATCGATATATTTATAAATGTAACAATC
>CAZIGN010000120.1:0-5053 GCA_964538805.1 uncultured Lachnospiraceae bacterium | reverse complement strand
GGAAAAGTTGAAGCTCCAACTGATGAAATGTATGTTGATTTTGCAGTTAGATTCCTAAGCAAGTTAGGAGTAGGAGAACAAGACATGGTTGATGAAGAAGGTGGATTAAAAGACGAACATGCTGAGACAGTTACAGTTGCTCTACAAGAATTAGAATCTACTCCTGAATTTTGGGATACTTATGTTAGTGATCCTGATGCTGCTGTTGATGCTTATATAGAAAGCAAACAATCTCCAGACCAGGTTGAAATGGCTAGAAAGGGTGCTAAACTTAAAAAACTTCAAAAACTTAAAAAAGGCACAGCTAAAAAATGTAAATGTGGTTGTGACTTAGTAATGAAAAAAGAAAAAGGTGGAACAATTACAGAGGTATGTAGTTGTGGATGCAAAGCTAAATAAAATATGAAATATTTTACAGTAGACAAGAGTACTGGAAGTTTGGACTTTTCCGATTCAAGAATATTATTAATAAAAGAGTTTAAAGCTCTTTTAGATAGTACAAGAAATAAATCTAAATCTGACCCTGAGGGCGAAATAAAAGAAAGAGCACAAAAGGAGTTTACATTTATGTTTTTATATCTTGATTGGGAGAGTCCATACTTTAAGTACCCTGAAGAAGATAGACAACAAGCGGCTTTCGATGATTCTGGACTAACTGAAGAACAGATGAATGATCCAGAATTTATAGAGGCATGCAAGAAATATAATGAACTCCAAGATAAGATTCAAGAACTCAGACTTCTTAAAGGTTGTATGCTTACAATCGAAAACATTATATATTACTTAGAACATGTTGATGTTAATGAGAGAAATCCTAATGACGGGAAACCAATCTATAAAACTAAAGATGTTATTATGGAGATTAAAAATGCTAGAGAGCTAATTAAAACAGTTAGGGATTTAGAAAAAGAAGTTAAAGAAGGAGTCTCCGATGAGTCTTCAGTTCGTGGAGGTGTTGAACTTGGTTATTTTGATTAATTATGGAAATAATAGATGGAATACGATGAGATTATGGACCTAATGATCCTATAGATCATTTTGATTTTAATAAAAGTTATTGGCTTACAAAATACAGACCTATTAATGATGTTGATGGATTAGATTTCAACCCTGGTCCATTCAGAGAAGCCGCCATACATAAACAAACGACAGGTAAATATAGTGGAGCTATATATGGATCTAAAGCTTATAAAGAATATTGAAATGAACAAAAAAGAAGGTGTACAGAAGGCTATGAATTTGGTGGATATAGAATAACTGGAGATAATTACTTTTTCCTTAATTTTTATAACTTAAAAACTTCAGAAGTAGATCAAGTTAATCAAGCTTTTGGATTTCCTTCTTTTTTAGTATTTCAGTATGAATACTTTCACTATATTGAAATGTGTGAATTATTGAAGAAAGATATTGGTGTGTTAAAGTCTAGAGGGATCGGATTTTCAGAAATTGCTTCTTCTACAGCGGTTAAAGCTTATACATTTATACCAAATTATAGAATTGTAGTAACAGCATATTCTGAGAAAAATCTTAAACCTACTTTAGAAAAGATTTGGTACCAGATGGACTGATTAAATGAGAACACAGAAGGTGCTTTCAGAAGAGTCCGTATGGTTTTAAATACTAAAGATCATAAAAGAGCTTCTATCAAAGGATCAGATCTTTCTGAGAGAGGACATAGATCAGAAGTGCAAGGAATAATTGTAGATGATCCTGACAAACTTAGAGGAGACCGTATTCAAAAACTTATCTTTGAAGAAGCTGGAGCTGATCCTGTACTTATTAAGAAATGGGTAAAAGGAGATGCACTTATTACTGTGCTTGGGGGAAAAAGAGTTGGTACTATTTTAGCATTTGGAACTGGAGGATCTTCTAAAGCAGGTTCTATGGAAGGTCTAAAAGCAGTTATTACCAATCCCAAAGCATATAATGTTTTACCAGTATATCATAACTATACAGTAGATGGTTCTTTTATAACTACTGGAATGTTTATTCCTGCATATAAAATTGTATATTCTCTTATAGACGATAGAGGATATTGTAATAGAACTGAAGCAATAGCATGATATAATAAAGTAAGAGAATCCAAAGCTGAGAATCCAAAAGATTTAATAGATTACCAAGCAGAATATTGTTTTACTATAGAAGAAGCACTTATTCAAAAGGAAGACAATATGTTCCCTAGAGAAGAGCTTGCCGAACAATTGACTGCTATAGAAGTATATAAAACTGTAGAGAAACCTAAAGCTGGGTATTTAACATGAGAAATAAATGCAACTGGAGACAGGACTGGAAAAGTAAAATGAAGAGATGACCCTCATGGTAATATATTAATCACTGAACATCCTATATTAGGAGATTCTGGGGATGGATTTAATAATCTATATGTAGGGGGAATTGACTCTATTGATATAGGATCAAAAGATTCAGCTACTTTAGACAGCAGTAAATTATCTGATTTCTGTATAGTAATAAAGAAAAGAATACTGGGATTAGAGAATCCTGAATATGTAGCTATGTATAAAGACAGACCAAGAGATCCAAGAGAAGCTTATGAAAATGCCGCAAAATTATTAACATATTTTAATGCGAAAGCTGTACTTGAGTCTACTAGAACTGCCATACTTACATATTTTAGAGATAAAAAACTTATAAATCTTTTAATGAAAAGACCTAGAGCTACTTTATCGGATGTGTCTAAATCTAATCCTAATATGTATGGTGCTCCTTCTAATGAGAAAACTATTAACCATGGTAGAGAGTTAGTGTATGATTTTTGTTTAGACTACTCCCATACAATGAAATTTAGAGAGATGCTAGAACAACTACTTAACTACTCTGATGAAAAGAAAAAACAGTTTGACATTGTAGCAGCTATGCAGATGGCTGAATTGGCAGACGAAGAGCTCTCTTTTAAAAAACCAGTAGAAAGAAATGAAGTTAGTAGGAAATTTAGAGATTTTGGATGATGGACAGATGCTAACGGATATAAACACTATGGAGCCATACCTTTAACACAAGAAGAAAATGACACAAGAAGAAGAATTAGAGAACAAGATTCGTGACTATATAACTAATGTATATAAAGCCACTTATAATAGAAGACTAGAAGTTAAAAATACAGATGGAATATATACATTAATATTAGGAGTTCCAGATGATCTCATACCAACTTCAATAAGTTTTCAAACAGAAGATTCTCAAGCATTTCTAGATTATGTTTATGAAGAATTAAGAACTAGAAATTACATGAGAACCTATTTCTATCAAGTAAGAAGAAAAGATAACTTGACAAAATATGAAATATAACGATCAAACAGAATACAGTGAATCAGATCAAGAACTAATTACTATTATTGATAAAGCAATAACTGATTTAGTTTATGAGAAAGTGAAGCTGATTAAAGCTTATAATTATTATCATGGTAAAAGGGATCCAGAGCAATTTAGACATTTAGAAGAAAACTATGGTATTGGTACACCAACATCAGTAGAATTTGTTCCTCTTGTTAGAAAACATGTAGATGTTTTAGTAGGGGAATATTTAACTATCCCTGTAAGACCTAAAGTGTCTTGTAAGGATGAAGCTACTTTGTCTAAAATAAATCAGGATAGATTAAAATATGTTAATAATCAATTAACTGCAAAAATACAGGAACATTTTAGAGATATATTAAAAGGAGAGACTAGTTTCAATCCTAAATTATCGGAAGAGTTAGATGAATTACATAAGACTCTAGAAACCAATTTTATTTCAGAATATGAGATTGCTGCTCAAAATATAGTGGATTGATCTTTGCAGGATAGAAAATTAGATTTTACTAATAATAGACGAATTCTTTTAACGGATTTATTAGTAACAGGTACATGTTATTATAGGACTTTAGAAAGTCCCGCTAAAAATAATGTAGATTTAAAAGTACTTAATCCTTTACACACTTTCTTAGATAGAAATTTTAATTCTAAATTTCATAAAAATTCTCAGAGAGTAGTTATAAGGGATTATATGACTAAAAATGAAATCTTAAGAGATTTTGGGCACTTACTAACAGAAGAGGATATTGATTCTTTGGATTCAAGCATACTTAAGTCTCAAGAGTCAAGCTATATTAGGAGTTTAGGAGATTCTGTGATAGGTGTAATTGATCCAGAGACAGATGGTATTCTTGGAGGATTTGAAGTCACTCCTTTATATAATTTTAATTCTGGATATAAACTTAGAAGATTTCCAGTTTATGATGTAGAATGACTACAAGTAGACAAAGAAAAAGGAAAGTTTGTAACAAATAGATATAGAGGTATTAGAATTGGCGGAGATATTTATATTCTTATAGGTAAAGTAAAGAATGTTACAAGAACTGTTAATGATCCTACAAACTGTACTTTATCTGTAAACGGAGTATTTTATTCTGACAGAAATGGTAATCCTTTTTCTTTAATACTAGCTACTGCAAATTTACAGGATAAATGAGACGTTATCAACTTTTACAAAGATAACTTAATGTCAGAGTCTGGCACTAAAGGAGACTGGGTTGATATAGCATATTTACCATCAGTACTAGGAGCGGAACTTACGGAGAGGATCATGAAATGGAAAGCTTATAAGAAACAAGGATTTGCTTTAATAGATTCCTCTCAAGAAGGAATTCCTCCGATGAATACAACCTTTGGTGGTTTTGACGATACCTTATCCTATCAAGCTATGCAAGCACTTGACTTAGCTTTAGAAAGAATTGAAAATACTTGTAGCACAATTACAGGAGTTTTCAGAGAAAAACTTGGAGGAATTGAGCAAAGAGATGCTGTTACAAATGTACAAGTTGGTATTAGACAATCTACTCATATTACTAAACAGTATTTTTATATGATGGATTTAGTAACTAGAGAAATATTAGTAGATGTTTTAGATGTATGTAAAGTAGTATATAAAAAAGGTATTACAGGATCTCTTATTTTAGGGGATAGATTGAATGCAATATTTACGGCATTGCCAGAATATTATACCATTACTGATTTTGATGTTCATATTTCAGAGACTTCAGAAGTATTGCAAGAA
>CAZIGN010000119.1:0-5096 GCA_964538805.1 uncultured Lachnospiraceae bacterium | reverse complement strand
ATAAGGACCTACTGTTTCATTTATAGATAGTAATAGAGCTTTATTCATTTCTTTTGCATTTTCAAAATCTCTAGTAGCTGCTTTATTGTTCCATCTACTTCTTCCTGACACTATATTTTTATGTCCATAATGTAGGTCTGCTACAACATATATTTTTTTATCCATTTTTTTAATAATCAAATAATAATGGAGGATAATTAGGAGCATATTTTTCTCCTAATAAACTTACATTTGCTACTAAGCCTCCCTTAAATTCCGTTAATGTATGATCTGAAGAATGTAAGTGTCCATGAAGTAAATATTTATAATTTACCATATTTAGTCTTTCTCTTAAAGGAATATTACCAATGTGTCCTTCAGAAGTATAAGCAAGTCTTTCAAGACAAACATCAGTTATTCCATAAGGAGCATCATGTGATAAAATAATATCTACTTTATTAGGACATTCTGCAAAATATTCTCTCAATTTATCATCTTCCTTCATAAATGCCCAATCTCCAAATTGGTGACAATAAGGAGTTCCGAATATTTTTATTTCTTCTCCTTCAATATTAATAACTTCAGTTTCATTGTGTAAATAATGAAACCATAGGCCATAATCACTAAAAATTACTTTAGTATCTATTGGATTTCTTTCAAAGTAAAAATCATGGTTACCTCCAACTAATACTATTTCATAGGTTTCTTGATCTTTACACCACTGTTTAAACTCTTTTTCAAGCCATTCCTTAGATCTCGCCATATTACTTTGAAATCTTAAAGGCATTATATCTCCAGCGATTAACAGTAAATCAGATTCAGGCAAGTCTTCGGGTAGATAGCCATGTAAATCACTTATTGCACATACTTTCATAATCCTATTTTATTTTTAGAAATTTCATAAGAAGTACTTTTAAAATTGTATATATCTGCTAAATTCATTTCTTCAACACTTTCATTCGGTAAATTCAAAGAATGTAATAATTCTTTAGTTTTGGTTAGTTCTAATTTCTTAAATTCATATCTAGAAAGAAGTCTTCCTTTTCTTACTATTGCAGGATCAATATGACTGAAATCAGTATTAAATGTTGCAATAATTTGAATATTAAGAGCATCTCCAATAATACCATCACTAAGATTTAATATATTAGTGACTGCAGCATCTCTGTCTGTACCTTTATTAACTAATGCTTCCTCTGCATCTTCTATAACTAATATAGAATCAGCTCCTTCTCTTAATATTAATTTTATAAAATCAGGACTAGATAAATAACTTACTAAGGAAGAAGGGCAATATATAAATTTCTTATCAATATTACTAATTAAATACTTTATATAAGAACTTTTGCCAGTACCAGGGATACCATGTAATATATGTATTCCAGATTTCTGCTTTCTTAAATCTTCCATTATTTTATCATGAATAGGATAAAAATCAGTATTATAGTTCTTTTCAATATCAATAAATTTATCTACAAAAACTAATTCTTCTAATTCTAATCCTCTAGGACCACCAACTATAAAATATATAAAGTGAGGAGATTCATGTTCTTTCTTTACAGAATCTAGAAATTTTAAATCTTCTTTAGGAGGATTGTTATAATTATAAGCAACATATGCAGAAGATTCATGTTCACTTCTATGTGAAATTGTTATTATTATCTTCCGTTTATAATCAATAAAAATAACGTCTCTAATTTTAGAAGATCTATAAACTTCTTCTCGTAGTATTTTATACTCTTTTGAAAAATATGAAATTAATTTACATGCATTTAATGTACATGTTGTTGTTTGTATAGAAGGCAGTTCCTTAAAAATACTAACATATAAAGAAGATATATCCTCTCCTCCTTCTACTAATACCTCAAGATTTCCTATATTATCGACTCTTTTTAATAAATTCTTTAGTTTCATCTACACATTCTGTTTTATTAAATCTTCCACATATTATAACTTTTCTACTAAGTAGTTCGTAACTAAAATAATACCCAGGCACTACTTTTATTATGCCATATAGATATTTTTTGTTAGTAGAATTTTCAATTCGTTCTTTTATCTCTATTAATTTATCTAAAGAAACAGATTTTACAGGATGTTCAACAAGTATCAACCCTAATGAAGGGTCTAATCCTACATTATATTTTCCTACTTCCATTTACAATTGAATCTAATTTATATATTGGAGCATATACTAATTTACATAGATAAGTAAGTTTTTTAGTTACTCTATTATATTCTTGTATATACATAGCTAATTCTTTATCAGGAACTTTTTTAACTTTCTTAGTACCTTTTGATAAAGAATATATTCTATTCATAACGGATTTGAAAGTAGTAAAATATCCTATCAATATTTCCTTTTCTTTTTCAGTAGAAAAAAGTGTGAAGGATTTACCTTCACACTCTATTCTATAATTTTTATAAATTACATTCATCCGTGCATATAATCTTCTAAAACTTGTTTTTGTTCATTGATAATCTTAAGAATATCTTTAGTAATAACATTTCTTAAAGATTCAGAAAGTCTACTTTCATCAGTTTCACTCATATCTTTCTTTTTAGCAATATTAACTTGCCTCAAATAAGATCTGACAGCATTTTCAATATACTCTGGATTAACAACAGGAGAATCTGAGAAAATCATATGCGATTTTACTGATTCACAAATTTCTGCCATAAATGCAGGAGCAATATTACTTTGTTCAATCAAAATACAAACTTCATCCATTCCTTTTGAATTCAATTCATATCCATCTTTAGAAAATGTAATAGTAATATATTCAAGAGCTGTCTTCCTATCTAGAAATCCTAAAGAAATTACAGATCCAATTCTTTTTCCTCTAAGGAAAGTTGGCTCAATAAGTTCAATATGGTTAGTTGTAAAGATAGAAATTACATTCATATTCTTAGTATCTCCTCCATCAAGAGTATTAAGAATATCCTGCATAGCAGAATCTCTATTACCTCTAGCAATTTGGTCAAGATCTTCTAAGAATAGAATAACACCATTACCATTCTCATCCAAAGTTTTAGCAAGACGCAGAGTTCTAGCAAGATGAGAGGGATCTTTGATGTAGATAAAACACCAGTCATTTTTAATAGCTTGTGCAGCTATTTTAAAAGCTTGAAGAGTTTTACCTGTTCCATATGCACCGTCCAGAAGAACTCCTGTTTTAAGAGGAATACCTTTTAGTAAACATTCCTTAGGATGCAATACTCTAGACATCAAAGGCTGAAGTTCATATTTAGCTTGATCACTAAGAACTACAAATTCTTTATCATAAGTTGATAAGTCCATAATTCTAGGAGTGAAATCTTCTGCTAATTCTATAGCTTGATTTTTATAAATAGAGTCTGTTTTTAACAAAGTCTCTGTTGTTTTTATAATTTCATCAATCATAGAAGAATACCTGAATTCACATTTTCCCTTTACATGCAGCCAATCGTATTCAGGATCGTAAGCAATATCTATGTGAGCATCTTCTCCTGCTTCAGGTAAAGCAATTTGACCATACAAAGTTTTAATCCTTTCTCCTGAAGCCAACTTAATGTCAAGAGTTTGCATTACTTCATCTCCACCAGAAGGGCTGTCATCTTTCTTGAAATTTACAGCTCCATAAACCATTTCAATAGCCCTATTAAGTTGATATACACCGTCATCCTTAAAACAATGAATCCTATAATTGAAGCTAGACATTCTTGTAGATTGTTTAATCTCTGCTTCTAGATAAGCTAAAATATTTTTATAGCTTTTATTAGAATTGCCGAGTTCTACTAATTTTGCTTTTTGCTTTTGTTCATAGGAAGTAATTTGGCTATGAATCTTGGAGTTACTTATTTCTTTTTGCATCTGTTTTTATTTTTTCTATGTTTTTTATAAATTCTTGATATTCTCTTTTATTTGTATTTAAACACCCTAATGTTATATTAAATCCATCTGTAGTATAATACAAATCTTCTTTTAATTGTTGTCTAGTTAAAGTGTTTTTAAATACTCTTTTTAGTGTAGAGTAAGGTACTGTTGTGTTTTTACAAAATACGATATCTTTTTCAATGCCGTAAATTACATCATACCCATTTATGTTTCCTACTACATGTTTATTCATGTTTATTCAATTTCATTACCTATAATATTTACCAGTTCTTCATATTTTTCTAAATACTCTTTGATTGTATAAGTACCTTCTAAACTTTGCATCTGATAGTCTACAATTCTTTTAATACAAGAATCAAAAGGCATTCCATACCCAATTACTTTGAATTCTTCTCTCTCATTTTCTTTACCTGCATTTATTACAGATAATACACTTAGATTATAAAATGGAAGATCTTCAAGTTTCTCCATTTTAAACTTACCATATTCTATAACCATTATTTGTAATATCTACTAGCTCTTTCTTCTACTTTATTAAATAAAGAATGAAGAGAACGAGGAATAGTTGAATAATATTCTGTTCTTTCTTCTTCACTTAACTCAGCTGCTTTAAGAGCTCTGTTATAAGCAATATTAAGACCTCGTTCTTTTGAGAACTGATCTTCAGAACTACACATAGACCAACCATACACTCCTTTACGTATAGCCATAACTACACCTTTTAAGTTTCCATTATCTTTACGATAATATTCATAAAATAACTTACTCATTTCCTAGTGAATTTATTGTTAATAAAAAATCTCCTTCTATGTCAAGATCTATTTCAATGCTATTAATTTCATCAGCATTTTCAAGATCAAACCAATTATCTTTAAGATACTGAATTAATTTATCAATATCTTCAAAATTATGTTCAACTGTTACTTTACCAGCATTTACACAATTTCCCATTACTTCTTTAAATTCTAAAACTGTTGTCATGTTTAATTTAATTTTGATTAATAATCTATGCACCTCAAAAAGGATTCGAACCTCTATCATCGGTTTTGGAGACTGATATACTACCATTGTACTATTGAGGCATAAAAAAAGGCATTGTTTCACAACAATACCTTTTCGAAATGTTTTCACATTAGTTCTTCCCGTGTACTCGGAGCGGGAGTCGAACCCGCACGATCGCAATGATCTCTGGATTTTCTTACCACTATAGTTTTCACTACCATTTCTGTTTGTGGTCTGGACT
>CAZIGN010000118.1:0-5114 GCA_964538805.1 uncultured Lachnospiraceae bacterium | reverse complement strand
TATTTTTCAAGTATTTTTAAATTAGGAGTAGTTTTTCTTGTATCTAGCAACTTAGTATTTGTATGTTCAATTTCTTTAACATATTTGTTAGTAAGAGTAGCGATACCACTCATTCTTTGTAATAAATTAAGAGCAACACGCTCACCTTGAAGAATACATCTTGTATTACCCTTTACAAGAGCTATTTTATCTCCTGGATAAATTTTATCGCCATCATTTTTAAGGAAAGTTACTTCTACATTTCCAAGTATTTTAAAAACTCTTTCAAATACTTTAAGACCTGCAATAATGCCTTCTTCTTTACAAATTAAATCCACAGTAGAATTACTATTTTCACTTATTACAGAATTTGTACTTATATCTTCTCCAGGAATATCTTCCACAAGAGCATCCTTAATTATTTTATCCACTACTAAAAAATTAATCATCTATAACTCCACCCTTATCTTTAATAGCTTTTACAACTATACGTCTATTATCCTCTTCAATTTCTTCTCTGCTAGTATATATTTCATCAATATCAACCTTTGAAAGATTAAAATTATCAACAAGATTATTTATTTCTTGCGCAGCTCTTTTAGAGAAGACAAGGCCTTCAAGTAAAGAATTACTAGCTAATCTGTTAGCTCCATGAATACCGGTACAAGCAGTTTCACCTACGGCATATAGATTTTCCATTGAAGTTTTACTATTTAAATCAACCTTTATACCACCCATAAAATAATGTTGAGCAGGAGATACTTTTATAGGTTCCTTAGTAATATCAGTACCTTTTTCCAAACATTTGTTATAGATAGTAGAGAAGCGATTTTTAAGATATTCTGAATCTAAGAAACTAATATCAAGATATACATATGGTGTATTAGTTTTATTCATTTCTTTAAAAATAGCCTCAGATACAACATCTCTAGGTTGAAGCTCGTCTACAAATCGCTCTCCATTTACATTGTAAAGTTTTCCACCTTCACCTCTTACTGATTCAGATATTAAAAATCTTCTTTCATCATCAGATTCATCATAAAAAGCAGTTGGATGAATTTGAATATAATTTATATCTTTAAGCTCAATATTGTGTCTAAGAGCTATAGCCAAACCGTCTCCTCTTAGAATTCTTTGACTAGTAGAATTTTTATATAAACCACCAATTCCACCACAAGCAAGAACTACAAACTTGGCAAATACATTGATTTGTTCCTTATCTTTTAATAAAATGGCACCAATACATTTGTCATTTCTTTCTATTATATCAACAAGAAAAGTGTCTTCTGAAACTCTTATATTTTTACGAGTCAGAGCATTTTCTATAAGAGTTTTTTCTACATTCTCTCCAGTGTTATCTTGTGTATGTATAATTCTATTAACACAATGAGCACCTTCTTTTGTATAATCCCAATTTCCATTTTTATCTTTATCAACATCAAGACCTAAGGATATTAAGTAATCTACATTTTCTATAGATTCTTTAGTTAGAACTTGCACAGCTTGAACATCATTTTTATATCTACCAGCTTTTAGAGTATCTTCTGTAAAAAAAGGAATATCATTTAAATCTCTAGCTACAGAAATACCTCCTTGAGCCAAATTAGTATTAGTGCAGTCTATTTTATCCTTTGAAACTACCATTATATCCAAATCTTCGCGAAGATTAAGAGCACAGTATAACCCAGCAACACCAGAACCAACAACTAAAACATCTATATATCTATTTTTCACAAATAACCATCTCCCCAAACTTATGCATGTTTTCTAGAGACGTTAAAGCTTTTTCTGAAATTTCCTTATCTAGAATAACTTCATCTATTTTTCTACATAAAGCATCATAAACTTTTTCTAAAGAAGTTTTTTTCATATTAGGACAAATCATCTTTTCAGGAAAGTAAAACTTCTTATTAGGATTTCTTTTATTTAATTCATATAAGATTCCTTCTTCTGTACAAATTATAAATTCATTATCATCACAGTTTGTAGCATAATTTATAATTCCACTTGTACTTCCTATGTAATCAGCTAAATCTCTAACTGGTTTATTGCATTCTGGATGAGCTAAAACCTTTACATTAGGATGTTCTTCCTTGCATTTTACAACTTCTTCATAAGTTAATCTTTCGTGAGTAGGACAGAAACCTTCCCATAAAATAAATTCTTTTTCTGGGAAAAATTCAGCTATATAACTACCTAAATTTCTATCTGGTAAAAACAAAATTTCCTTATTAGGTACATTTTTTAAAATATCTAAAGCGCTAGATGAAGTAACAGAAACGTGGCAAAGAGCTTTAACTTCGTAAGATGAATTGATATAACATACTCTAAAAGCATTTGGATATTTTTCTATTATTTCTTTTAAATCATCTGCTGTAGCCATATCAGCCATGGGACATCCAGCATTAGGAGCAGGCAGTATAATAGTTTTTTCTGGTGACAAAATCTTAGCACTTTCACCCATAAATTTTACCCCACAGAATATGATAAGTTCCTCTTCACAATCACGAGCAATTTTACTTAAATAGTAGGAGTCTCCAACATAGTCGGCAATTTCTTGTATTTCATCAGGCTCATATAAATGAGCGAGTATTATAGCATTTTTTTCTTTTTTTAACTTTAAAATGTTTTCTTTTAAAATATTCCCCATATTCTACACCCTTTTCTGTTATAGTGTTTTTATAAGTGTATATACACCTGTAAAAACATTATAGCACCACAATTATAGCTACACAACAAAAAAGCAGATAGTTAAAAACTTAATAAAATATGATAAAAGTAAGTATATTAAATAGCCTATTGATTTATATTAAAATTGTTTATAGAATAGAAAAAGATAGTTAAATTAAATTAATAACTTAAAAAGAAGGTGTGTTATGAATAGCAATGAAAGAAGAAAAAAATTATTACATATATTAAAAACATCTAATAAACCTGTTAAGGGTGTGGATTTAGCAAAAGAACTTAATGTAACAAGACAGATTGTTGTAAAGGATATTGCATTACTAAGAGCTTCTGGAATTGATATATTGGCTACATCTACTGGATATATAATATATACTATAAAAAATCAAGAATTTAAAATAAAATGCAAAAACCACACAAGCAATGAGGAGCTTTTATTAGAATTACAAACAATTATTGATTTGGGTGGGAAGGTTAAAGATGTTATAGTGGACCATCCAACATATGGGACTATAAAAGCAGATCTAAACCTTTCATCAAATAGAGACTTAAAGATGTTCATGGAAAACAGTAAGAAAAATGGATTTAAACAATTATCTATTTTATCACAAGATTATCATATTCATACAATTGAAGTACCAGATGAGAAAACTCTAGAAGAAATAAAAAAAGAATTAAAAGAAATAAATATATTGTTGTAAAGTGCAATTTACTAAGGGTGTAACATTTTTGTTACACCCTTGTATAATGTAGTTGTAACATTTGATAGAAAACTTTCTAATAATCTAACGAACATTAACAACTTTTCTAAATCATAAATCTATTAATAATCCTATCGGATTTTAATGCATTTCTTAATTAGTTTTCTATTAAAAATTATTCCTAACGGATAATTCAACTTTGACAAATATAGTATAATCTTTATTGGATAGAGGATAGATGTTTACACCCTGGGATGATCATAGAGATCTTATTCCCGCAAAAAAGCGTATCATTCCATCAGTAATAGCTCTATGTTTAGCTGGTTGAATTTCCCCGAAGGGAACTATTCGTGTCACATACAAGGTTGTAGAATTACTGATAGAAATGGAATCTCTATTCTATCTCACTATATTGAAAAAAGGAGATATTTAAAAATGTCAAAATATTTTAATAATCCGGTAATCGGAATAGACGTAGCTGCTGATTTTTCATTCGTAGCAATACTTGCACCTAACGGTGATATTTACAGGAAACCATTTAGAATAAATCATACATTGGAAGGCTTTAATTACTTGGCTTTAGAAATAGAGAAAGTGGAAAAGAAATATAACATGAAAGCAGCCACTTTCATGGAATCCACTGGCGTGTATCATTTATCTCTTTTCCACTTCCTATGTGATAAAAAGTTTGATGTGTTCACTATCAATCCTCTTATCACTAATTGTAACAAGAATTCAGGAATAAGAAAAGTAAAAAATGATAAAACAGACGCATTATCTATTGCCAAATTATGCAAATATCAAGATATAAAGCTTTCAAGTAAATTTGATACTAATCTGTATGCTTTGAAATCACTATCTAGAGAGTACTATAAACTTACAGATACTAAATCAATTTACAAGAAAAAACTATCCAATGACCTACGCTTGATTTTTCCTGGTTACTGTAATATTTTTTCGGATATTACATCTAAGACTTCAATAGAAATATTAAAATCGTATACTACTCCAGATAATATTTTATCTGCTTCTAAAGATGATTTAATTAATATTCTCTTAAAGTCTAAAAAAGGTATTAGATTCGCTGAAGATAAGTATTCCAAATTAATAATCGCTGCTAAAAATGCTAAAATAATTGGAATACCTTCAACTAGCCTTTTTATAAAATTGATATCTGATATAAACATCATCGAAAGTTTTGGGGCTCAAATAGAATTAATACTATCTGAAATTAAAGTATTACTTTCAAGTGAACAATTGCCTAAAGATGTTATTAATAATATAAAGCTATTACAGTCTATACCAGGTATCGGTGAACTTACTGCAATTACTTTGATAAGTGAAATTGGCGATATTAAAAACTTCACTAAACCAAAACATCTAGTTGCATTCTTTGGGCTTGATCCTTCTGTGAATGAATCAGGCAAATTTAAAGGAAAAGATAATCATATTTCTAAACGTGGTACACGTATTGGCCGTAGGGCCTTATATGCAGTAGCTTTAGCATCTATAAGATGTAAACGAAATGGTAATGCTATAAACCCTGTTTTACTCGACTATTATAAAAATAATATGAATGGTAAGAGTAAAAAAGTTGGTATAGTTGCTGTTATGCATAAACTTATAAAATATATATTTTCTGTGCTACGCAATCAAAAAGAATATGAAATTCGTAATCCTAAATTACATTGTAAAATGTATCTTGAGAATACAACTTTACTTAATATAGCCTAACGGCTAAATATGAAC
>CAZIGN010000117.1:0-5120 GCA_964538805.1 uncultured Lachnospiraceae bacterium | reverse complement strand
AGGAAGTTAACTACACATCCTATTTTTATATTAATTAATAAATTTTAATAAGATATTCTATGATATATGTTATCCTAATAATTAGTTTAATATTATTATTGTTTAGTACTTTATTATAAAATATATTAGTTAATTTTGCAGAGTGAATATAATGTAAATATGACAGATGATAAAATTTTATTTAATTTATAGTAATAAAAATTAATGTTATTAATAACAACAGAGATAGATTTAAATTCTTTTTTAGATGTAAAATTAGTCGTATTTACAACCATTGCTTTTTTATTTAGTGTTTTAATAATATCTCTTTTAGTTTTTGGGCTAGTTCCCATCAATAGAAAAGCTAAAGAAGCACAAGGATTAGAGCCTGAAAAAATAAATGTAATTTATTTGAGACTAATAATTTACATCCTTGCAGAATTTATAGCATTTGTATCAGATATATTCCTCGTTATCTTTGGTAAGGGATATACTTTGCCTTGATCAATAACTACAGTTTTTTTAACAATTACTTTTTATAAATTAGTATTTGTTTTGTTTAAAGATTTTAAAGATCTAGGATTTAATGCTAAAGGAATTATTAGCTCCATTAAAACAGCTTCTAAATTAGTAGTACATAAAGATTTGGATGCTATAAACAGGGCTTTAGAAGAACAAGATGAAAGCAAAGATGGTATTCAAAAAGATGAAATAGATGAAATAGAGGAAAGTTCTCTAAAAGATAACGCAGCAGAAATAGACTGAGAAAATAATAATAAGGATATGAATAAAAGAGTAAAGTACAAAAACAAAACTTTACGATCAAAATTTTCAGTATTTTTTACATTTTTACTAGCTATTCCATATTTAGCTGTAATGCTAAATTTTTTATCACATAAAGAAAAAAATTATACAGAAGTAGTATGGTATACAGATTTTAGTAATTCTTCTGCTATAGAAAATATAGCTATTGAAGATTATTTTAATAAAGATAAATTTGTAGCTTCTGGACTTTCTAAATTAGAACCTTCTGAAAAAGACGGATTTTTCTTGATAAGTAGAGATGGAAAAGATACTATTATAATTAAAAGTAACGAATGCACGACTTGGTAATATTATTGGATAATGGACATGGGAAAAATACTCCCGGAAAAAGAAGTCCTAAGTGGAGTGATTTGCCCCAAATTTTTGAATGAGAATATAATAGATTTTTAGTAAATAAAATTCATTGTGAACTCACTAATTTGGGATTTAAATCTATTATTGTAGTTCCTGAAGACATAGATATATCATTATCCGAAAGAGTCAAAAGAATTAGAGAATATGAAAGACAATTTGGGAAGAAAAATTGTCTCACTTTATCAATACATTTAAATGCTTCTGATACTAATTCTAATGCAAGAGGATGAGAAGCACATACCTATTTAGGACATTCTGTTTCAGATCTATATGCAAAAGAATTTTATAAACAAGCAAAAAAATATCTTGGCGATGATACTAGAATTCGATTAGGGGGAAATGAAAAAGATCCTGATTGAGATAGTAATTTTGCAATTTTAAGAGGGCCAGCTGGACCAGCCATCCTTACAGAAAATTGTTTTATGACAAATTATGAAGATTGTAAATACCTCTTATCAGAAGAAGGTAAGAGAGATTTAGTTAGTCTCCATATAAACGCCATATTAGAAATAGATAAACTTAACTAGAAGATAATAAATTAAATAATTTAAATGTTAATGTAAATGTCGGATTTTTATAATACTTTTGATTCTGATGATCTAAATGATATAGATTTTGGAGAATCACAAGAACAAGAAGAAAGTCAATCAATTGTACCCATAGAGGAAGATGATACTGATTTCTTTGAAAACGATAACGAATTAGAAACTTCTACTAGTTCAAATTCGTCAGTACTTAGTAAATTCTTAGAATCAAAGGGAATTGTTGACTCTAAGGTAAAAGTAATGGACGAAGATGAAGGAGAAGTTGAAATTAATTTTTCTGAATTATCTGAAGAAGAACAGTTAGATATACTAAACTCTTTATCTGTGCCTCAAACTAATCCTAATATTTCTCTATTAGAAGATGAGCAAGCTCTTCTTTCTGAATTAAGAGCTAATAATCTATCAATGAATCAATTTTTAGAATTATATAAGCAATCTATAATAGAAGAAATGGGAGTTTCTACAGAAGCATCATATGAGATTGATCAATATGATGATAAAGAATTATTTCTACTAGATTTAAAAAATAAGTATGACTTGTCAGATGATGAACTACAGCTCGAACTAGAAAAAGAACTTGGTAATGAAGAATTATTCAATAAAAAGATTACTAAACTTAGGGAAGAGTATAAACAGTTAGAAGAACAGTACAAAGCTGCAGAACAAGAAAATTTTGAAATGCAACAGCAGCAACAATATACGCAATTTGTTAATCAGATGACTGACATTGCAAGTAGTGTTTCAGATTTTCATGGACTTGAGTTAGAAGATGCAGAAATAAACGACACTCTTTCATATTTGCTAGAATTAGATGATCAAGGAACTAGTCAGTTTTATAAGGATTTAAATGATCCTAAGAAATTATATGAAGTTGCTTGGTATCTTAAACACGGAGCAAATGCATTTAGACTAGTTGAAGATGCATACGAAACAGAGATAGCAAAATTAAAGACGAGAACAGATAAGCCACGAGTTGTTAGGCAAGTCAACAACGAAAATAATATTAAAACCATTGACGATATATTTTAATAAATTATGATAGTTGCAAGTTATGTAAATTTAAAGCCCGAAGTGGCACACAGTAGAACTTACGAAGATTTTTATAAACTGTTAGGAACTACTCCTAAGATGATGGGAGTTATGGCAAGGATGAATATGAATAACACCGCCACATTCTTAACAGAAGGTTTAATGAACCTTTATTACAATCAAAAAACAGTTAATAAATTCCAGCCTATAAATTCATTACAGGTGGAATGAAACATTGAAGTGGATTTCTTAAAAAGAGTTCCATTCGCAGCAGCACCAACAGGTGACGGTGCAGGAGGTTCAGATATAGTTATGTATCTAACTGAAAGATATTATGAAAGATTTGATACTTTCATTATAGAAAAATCAGGACAGCAGTGTATAGTTAAAGCAGTTCCTGAAAGAAAAGCAGATAATTTCTGGGAATACATTGTTCAGCTTATTGATTCAGATTATGAAGCAATTCTTGATAAAGAAGCATGTAACCCTGGAGATACAACTAGATTCTTATCTAACGTTATGCCAGAATACCACTCTGAAGGATATACAAAAGCTCAAAGTAACATTGAAAAACATAGAACTTGGATTAAAGAATCCAGAGTAGATATTTCAATGTCTTCTAGATATGATGCTTTTGAAGAGCAGTTTATTAAAATTGCTAAAGGAGATAATGCTGGAGAACTTAAAGAAAAGATCTACAAATTAAATAAAGCGGAAAAGGATCTTTTAGATTCTTGGTATGCTGCTAAAAACCAAGGATTGCTCTGGGATAAATCAACCATGGATGCCAACGGTAAATGCACAGTATTTACTTCTGACGGTAGACCATTGATCCAAGGAGACGGTCTTATTCCTCAGTATCAGAGATTTGCTGGTAAAATGAAATATACTAGATTAGATATCTCTGTTATTGATAAAGTAATGGAACAAATGGTAGACAAGTGTGCAAATCCTACAGGAAATCACTTTATGTTTGCTGTTAATAAAATTCTGTGGAACCAAATTAATACTTCTCTTAGAGATTGGTTGAAATTATGGAATTCTACCCCAACATTGCTTTATTCTAAAGCAGCAGGAACTTCAGTTAAGGCTGACAATCCTCTTAAAGTAGGTGCAACATTTGTATCTTATGAAGTATCTGGAAATACAGTAACGTTTGTTGTAGACAACGCAATTTCCAAATACTATCCTGATAAAGGATGGGGTCTATGTATGGATTTAACTCCAGACATGTCTACTGGTAATCCTGCCGTTGGAGCCTTTACTCTTAAAGGAAAAGAATTTATTTCTAATAAATATAGAGGAGTAGGTTTTGAAAATGGAGAAGTTGCTTCTCCTGTAGCTGGAGGTAAACTTATTGTATCTGGTTATTATGGTATTGCAGCTTTTGCACCATATAAAGCATTTATTTTGAGCCAAAACTAGAAATAGTATAAGAAGGAGGGTAAAACCTCCTTCTTTAGATATTTAATAATAAAGATAACAATTACTACAATATAAATAATGAAAAATGATTGATGTTATAATTCTTAGAAGTGTATTTGGAAAAGTAGGGCAAAAATATTTTATACAGCCTTGTCCGAATCCTAGAACGGGTAGATTCGCAAAATGTGTTAAATCAATTAATTCCGATGGGGATATGATTTTGTCAGAAAGTGACAAAGAAGAACAAAAAGAAGGGTTAATTCACTTTATTCCCATGAATGAATTGTTTTTAATTGAAGATGGATATAAACTAGACTTAACAGATGTAGTTGATAAATGTATTTGGGAAGCGATACAGTATTCTGATATTATCGCTAAAGATAGAAGTGAAAGAGATGAAAATGGCGACCTAGTTATTGATGGTAATCAAAGAAAATATGGAACAGCAGAACTATATGTTGAAAGACCAGGAGAACTTACAAAAGCCAGAGTAACCAAAAAACAACTAATCTTCAAAGCCCAAGAATATATTTATCATGATTCTGATGCAGAAAGAATAAAGAAATGCCAAGTTCTTGGTAGAGATTTGAGAAATGCTTATCCTGCAGATATATTAGATTATATGATAAGTATAGCAGAGAAAGATCCTAATAAAATTATAGAAATGTATGAAGACGATAATTGGAAAATGCATCTATTTATACTTAATGCTATAGAAAGAGGCGTTATTAAACGTCACGAAGGAATCTATAGATATGATGATAAGGTATTAGGAGGATCTATTGAAGCTACTATTACGTTATTAAGAGATGTTAGATATAAAGCTATCCTAGACTCTATAAAAAGAGAAACTTATCCTGAATATTTACCTAAGAGTGAGATAGAAGAATTAACTGGCAATCAAACAAAAGGAATTCCTCATTTTGATGAAGAAAAACCAAAAGATGAAATTAAAACAATTTC
>CAZIGN010000116.1:0-5209 GCA_964538805.1 uncultured Lachnospiraceae bacterium | reverse complement strand
CTATACCCTGTTGTTTTCCCCAGTATTGAAACCTATCATCACCCTCTTCAAATGATACCTGAAACTGATCTCCAGAATTATGTATACTTATTTCTTCACCATTATTTAGTTCTATAACAATGGCGCTACTTGATGTAGACCCTGCACCTTCTTTATTATTTCTCAGTTCATCAATTTTATTATAATATCTTAAAAATTCTTCAATGTCTAAATTTACCATTTCTGGTTTTTCGCTCCACATATAAACCTTTGAAATATCTTCAACTTCAAGTTTTGGGAGTTGTAACTCTTTTTTAGTTATAGCAAGCACTACTACTAATGCCACTACAAATATAACAGCTACAATTCCAATTTTCATTTTTTTCTTATTCATACACCTTCTCCTATACACAAAATATATGTTATTTTCTATTTATTATAAGCTCATGAATTAATTATAAAAAAAAAAAAAACAATGTCAAGTAATCGTTAATTTATTTTTAATAATTTCTTAATAAATTAATTTTCATACTTGAAACTGCTTTTTTAAATCTTTATCTTAAATTTTATTTAATGTCTTCCTGTGATTGCAAAGATTACCCATTCTGCAATGTTTGTTGCATGGTCACCTATTCTTTCAAGATACTTAGCTATCATTAGTAAGTCTGTTGCTTGTTCACTATTATTTACATCTTCTCTAATCAAATCAATTAATTCCATTTTTATTTTTGCAAAATATTCATCAACTATATCATCATGTTTTATAACCTTTTCAGCAAGTAAAAGATCTTTATTTACAAAGGCCTCTATACTTTGTACTACCATCAAAGTTGCTTCATTTGCCATCTTAGGAATGTCGTCTAATTGTTTAATATAAGGTGCTTCTGCTAAAAATATTGTAATTTCTGATATATCAGCAGCTTGATCTCCAATTCTTTCCATATCTGTAATCATTTTAAGGGCTGAAGATATAAGCCTTAAATCACTTGCTACTGGTTGTTGTTGTAATAACAACTTCATACATAATGATTCAATTTCTTTTTCTTGTCTGTCTATTTCTGCATCAAACTCAATTGTTTCTTCTGCTATTGTTAAATCTTTGTTAACAAGGCCTGAAACTGCACCTTGAATAGATTTTTGAACTAAATTTCCCATTTCTACTAATTCATAATTAAGTTTTTCAAGCTGTGTTTCGAATCTGTTTCTCATCAACCAAACCTCCCTGTAATATAATCTTCTGTTCTTTTGTCTTTAGGTACAGAAAAGATATCTTCTGTACAACCAGCTTCTATAATCTCACCAAGTAAGAAAAATACTGTTTTATCAGATATTCTTGTTGCTTGTTGCATATTGTGAGTTACTATAGCTATTGTATAATCTTTTTTAAGTTCTATAACCAAATCTTCAATTTTTGCTGTTGATATTGGATCAAGGGCAGAAGTTGGCTCATCCATAAGAATTATTTCTGGTTTTACTGCTAAGGCTCTTGCTATACATAGTCTTTGTTGTTGTCCACCAGATAAACCAAGCGCACTTTTCTTAAGCCTATCTTTAACTTCATCCCAAATAGCCGCATCCCTTAGAGATTTTTCTACTATATCATTAAGTTGACTCTTAGACTTTATTCCATGCGTTCTTGGTCCAAATGCAACATTGTCATAGATACTCATAGGAAATGGGTTAGGCTTTTGAAATACCATTCCAACTCTTTTTCTAAGATTATACACATCTAAATCTTTGTATATATCAACCTCATCTAAAAGTATTTTTCCAGTTATTTTACAACCTTCAACAAGATCATTCATTCTGTTTAAACTCTTTAAAAGAGTCGATTTACCACAACCTGAAGGTCCTATAAATGCTGTTATTTCATTAGAATGAATGTCTAGATTAACATTCTTTAATGCTTGAAATTGACTATAAAACAAATCTACATTTTTAATAACCATTTTCTTTTTTGATTTACAACAAGCCTCTTCAAACTTGATTACTGAATTTTCATTTTTCATATTATCATTCAACCTTTTCATTTATTTTTGAAGTTTTATGTTAATTTTTCTTAATATTTAATTAACTTTAATTAATTTTCGGTTTCTTCTTTATTTTTAATATTTGCTATTCTTATTTAATCCTCTTGCAATAAAATTTGATGTTGCATTAATTATTATAACAATTATCAAAAGAACAACTGCTGTTGCAAATGCTTGGTTTGTATATAAACCTTCTCCAGATAATGCCCACATATGAACAGCTAATGTTCTTCCTGATGCATTTAAGTTTTTTGCAATATCCGCAACTGTACCCGCTGTATATATTAGCGCAGCAGTTTCTCCAACAATTCTTCCAACACCTAATATTACTCCCGATAAAATTCCAGGAATAGCTGCAGGCAAAACAACTTTTCCAACAGTTCTAAGTCGTCCTGCACCAAGACCAAAACTTCCTTCTCTAAATGTATCTGGCACTGCCATTAAAGCCTCTTCTGTTGTACGCATAATAAGTGGTAATATCATAATTGCAAGTGTAAAAGAACCTGATGCTATTGACATTTTCCAATTTAATGTAGTTACAAAAAATAACATACCAAACAAACCATAAACTATTGAAGGTATTCCTGATAATGTTTCTGCCGTAATTCTTACTATCTTAACAAATTTATTTCCTCTATTTGCATACTCAACTAAATAAACCGCTGAACTTACACCTATTGGAACTGCAATTAGTAAAGATATAACAGTAATAATAAGAGTGTTAAAAAGTGCTGGCAAAAGCGAAACATTTTCACTATTATATTCAAACTCGAAAAGACTTGGTTTCAAATGCGGTACACCATTTACTAGTATAAATCCTATAACATAAAACAATATTCCAAATGTTAATACTGCTGCAAATAATGTTAATAGTCCTATCAATAAAGAAAATGGCTTGTTTTTATATCTACTTATATAGCTTTTCATATTTTTTTTCAATTTTTACAGTTCCTTTCCTATATTTTCATTGCTCTACTTTTCAAAATAGAAAAAGTGATATTAATAATCAGTATAAATACAAACAATACAACACCTGTTGCTATAAGCATTTCTCTATGTAGATCGGCTGCGTAACCCATCTCTATAACTATGTTTGCTGTCATTGTACGAACACCTTCAAATATTCCCTTTGGCATTCTTGCTTGATTACCAGCTACCATTATTACTGCCATAGTTTCTCCAATAGCTCTTCCAACTCCTAATACGATTGCTGCCATAACACCTGATTTTGCTGCCGGTAAAACAACCGCATACATACTTCTTTCTTTTGTTGCTCCAAGCGCTAGGGCTCCTTCATAAAACTGAGGTGGAACTGCTCTTAGTGCAGATTCACTAACTCCTATTATTGTTGGTAGTATCATAATTCCCAGTAATATGGATGCTGCTAGTATGCTACTTCCATTACTATCAAAATTATTTCTAATCATAGGAACTATTACTATTAAACCAAAAAATCCATATACTACTGATGGTATACCTGCCATCAAGTTTGTTGCCGCTTTGAAAAAAGGATAAACTTTTTTTGGACAAAACTTTGCCATAAATACAGCTGTAAATATTCCAATAGGTACACCTATTAATATTGCTCCTGCTGTTACATAAATGCTACCTATTATCATTGGAAAAATCCCAAAGCTCGCTGGTACGTCTTCGGGTTTCCAATCTTTGCCTAAAAGGAAGTCAAATAATCCGACTTCCTTAATGGCAGGTATTCCATTTGCAAACAGGAACACACATATTAATAATACTGCGGCTATTGAGATAAATGCTGTCATCATAAATATATACTTTGCAACAACTTCTTTTATTCTCATAAGCAATCCGTTTCGTATCTTTATATTATAGATACGCCTTTCTTTGTAATACTAATTTATTTTAATGTCCATTTTGTAAGTTCACCAATGAATACTTTTTTAGCTTGTTCTGTGCTTAGCTCACTAACTGCATTCTTAGGATTTACTACTATTGCAATACCATCAATTGCTATTTCTGTATTATCAAGTTCTGCTTTTTCAGAATCTTTTAGATCTCTTGAAGCCATACCGATATCACAAGTACCATCGATTGCTGCTTTCATTCCTGCAGATGAATCATTTGTTTGAATTTCAATAGTAACTGAAGCGTTTAATTTTAAATATGCTTCTTTTAACTTTTCCATTACTGGTGAAACTGATGAAGATCCTGCAACAACTATCTTTCCACTAGTTCCTTCTTTTGCTGTATATGCTGTAGCACCTGGTACAGCTTCAATGTAACCTGCAGCTTCAACAACTTTTTGTCCTTCTGCGCTTAAAATATAATCAATAAAATCTTTTGCTACTTCTGATACTTCACCTTTAGTTGCGATATTAAAAGGTCTTGCAATCTTATATTTTCCACTTTTAATATTTTCAACAGTTGGCTCCGCTCCATCAATCTTTACTGCTTTTACACTTTCATTTAAAGAACCAACAGAAACATAACCAATTGCGTACATATCGCTTGAAACATTTGTTAACATGATATCTGTTTTACTAGCAATAATTGCCTCTTCGTAAGTTCTATCTTTTTTATTTCCTTCATCGTCTTTTTCTTCTATACCAAGTAATTCAATAAATGCTCCTCTTGTTCCTGAACCTGGTTCTCTAGATACAACTGAAATAGTTTTGTCTGTACTAAACTCTTTTGAATCTTCACTTCCACATCCTGTAAATGTAAGTCCTGCGATTAACATAGTCGCTACTGATAATACTCCAACTGCTTTCTTAAATGATTTTCTCATAATGTTCTCTCTCCTAATTCGTTATTAGATTTTGGCTAAATGTCTTCTTAGCTTTTTCGTGTTTTCTTTCTTACAAAACTGATTATAGGATTTGAATGTAAAATCTAAAACCAATTACAAGTAAAGTTCATGTAAAAAAAACACCACCCTTAAGATGATGTTTTTAGTAGGCTTAATAATTATATGTAACTTTAATTCTTTCTTGAGGAACAAGATAAACTGCAACCACCGCAACTTCCCCCACAGCTTGAAAGATTCTTTTTCTTTCTATATAAATGATATGAAACACTAGCAACAAGAGCTATAATAATAACTAATAAAACAATAATATCTATATAATTCATAACAAAACCTCCTATACATGTTAAATGATAATCATTATCATTTACTTTATTCTATAACTTTTATATTGATTTGTCAAATTTTATTTATATGTATT
>CAZIGN010000115.1:0-5245 GCA_964538805.1 uncultured Lachnospiraceae bacterium | reverse complement strand
GAGGCTCTTATTAGATGGAACAATGATAATCTTGGATTTTTGATGCCTAATGAATTTGTTCCTATAGCTGAACATCTTGGTCTTATAACTCCAATTGGTGACTACTTTTTGAAAAAAGCATGTAACCTTAATAAGTCTTGGGAAAACAATGGAATAAACAAAAAAATCAATGTGAATCTATCCATAGTTCAATTATTGCAAAACAATATTGTTGAAACTATTGAAGAAATAATAAAAGAGACTAAAATCAATCCAGCAAACTTGGTTCTTGAAGTTACTGAAAACTTAGCAATTAACGATATGAGCAGAATGAAAAAAATTATAAAAAGAATAAAAAAATTAGGAGTAAAGATAGCACTTGATGATTTTGGAACAGGTTATTCTTCTCTTAATTATATAAAACAGATGGATTTAGATATAATTAAGGTAGACAGAACATTTATACAAGATTTATCAAAAGATGAATATGCTAAGTCTTTTGTTAAGCTAATAACTGAACTTTCGGATAGCTTAGACGTAGAAGTATGTGTTGAAGGAGTTGAAGATAAAGAGCAGTATGAAATTTTAAAAGAGTTAAATGTTTCAATGATTCAAGGATATTATTTTGGAAAGCCTTTACCAATTGATGTTTTTGAAAGGGAATATATATATAAATAATATATAAATAAACAAGAAAAATATATTGACATTAATAAAACCAGTGTTATAATTATTCTTAAGTAAACCAAATTAAATATATAGACGTTTATAGAGACGAGTAAATTATATAAAAAACTTAAGAGAATGATACAACTTGGTGAGAGTATCTAGTTTGGTTATAATTGAAAACCACCTCTTAGTCTGCTTTAATAAAGCACGTTGATTACGTTATAATCTTAATGAGAGACTAATTTTTAGTAATCAGGGTGGAACCGCGTATATACGTCCCTGTCTATAGTAATATATAGACAGGGATTTTTTATATTTAAATTTAAAAAATGCAATTAAATGATAAAAGAACAAGAAAGGAATAGCATTTTCAAAAAGAAGATGCAAGGTGAAAACATGAAGATATTTTTAAAAGATGGATCAGTTAAAGAATACGAAAAAAATATGAGTGTTATCGATATTGCTAAAGATATAAGTGAAGGATTAGCAAGAATGGCGTGCGCTGCACAAGTAGATGGAGAGGTTGTAGATCTTAGAACACAGATTGACAAGGATTGTGAGCTTAACATTTTAACTTTCCAAGATGATTTGGGAAAAGCAGCATATAGACATACAGCATCTCATGTATTAGCGCAAGCGGTTAAAAGATTATTTAAGGATGTAAAACTAGCAATAGGACCATCAATTGACACAGGGTTTTATTATGATTTTGACTCAGAACCTTTTACTAGGGATGATCTTGATAAGATTGAAGCTGAGATGAAAAAAATAATAAAAGAAAATGACAAGGTTGAAAAATTCACTCTCAAAAGAGAAGAAGCAATCAAATTTATGGAAGAAAAAGATGAACCATATAAGGTTGAGCTTATAAAAGATTTACCGCTTGATGCAGAGATTTCTTTTTATAGCCAAGGAGATTTTGTTGATTTGTGTGCAGGACCTCATCTTATGAATACAGGAGCAATAAAAGCATTTAAATTGATTTCATCTTCAAATGCATATTGGAGAGGTGATTCAAACAACAAATCATTAGCAAGAATATATGGAACAGCATTTCAAAAAAAGGCTGAATTAGATGAATATTTAGCTTATTTAGAAGATGTTAAAAAAAGAGATCATAACAAACTTGGAAGAGATATGGAATTGTTTACTACTGTAGACGTTATAGGTCAAGGACTTCCACTAATGATGCCAAAAGGTGCAAAAATAATACAAAACTTACAAAGATGGGTAGAGGATGTTGAAGAAGAATGGGGTTACATGAGAACAAAAACTCCTTTACTTGCCAAAAAAGATCTTTATATGATATCGGACCACTGGAATCATTATAAAGAAGGAATGTTTGTTTTAGGAGATGAAAAAGATGAAAGCCAGGAAGTGTTCGCTCTTAGACCTATGACTTGCCCGTTCCAGTATTATGTATATAAACAATCACCAAAAAGCTATAGAGACCTACCTTGTAGATATGGCGAAACTTCAACTCTTTTTAGAAATGAAGATTCAGGAGAAATGCATGGGTTAACTAGAGTTAGACAGTTTACAATATCAGAAGGACATTTGATTGTTACACCTGAACAAGTAGAAGAAGAGTTCAAAAAATCTCTTGAACTTGCAAGATACTTCCTTACTACTTTAGGCTTAGAAGAAGATGTAACTTATCGTTTTTCAAAATGGGATCCAAATAAGAAAGAAAAATATCTTGGAGACTTGGCGCAGTGGGAGAAAACTCAAGATAAAATGAGAGAGATTTTAAATCATTTAGAACTTGACTTTACAGAAGAAGAAGGCGAAGCTGCTTTTTACGGTCCAAAACTTGACATTCAGGCTAAAAATGTATATGGTAAAGAAGATACAATGATTACAATACAATTAGATTTTGCTCTAGCCGAAAGATTTGATATGACATACATTGATGCGTCGGGAGAAAAGAAAAGACCGTTTATAATCCATAGAACATCTATAGGATGCTATGAAAGAACACTAGCTTGGATTATAGAAAAGTTTTCTGGACTATTTCCAACATGGTTATGCCCTGAACAAGTTAGAGTTCTTCCAATATCTGAAAAATATCATGATTATGCAGATAAAGTATTAAAAGAATTAAAGAATAATGGAATTCAAGCAACAATAGATAAAAAAGCAGAAAAAATTGGATATAAAATCAGAGAAACAAGACTTGACAGAGTTCCTTACATGTTAGTGGTAGGACAAATGGAAGAAGAAGAAAACAAGGTTTCGGTAAGAAGTAGATATTTAGGAGATGAAGGACAAAAATCATTAGATGAATTTGTTACTGATATTTCTAAAGAAATAAGAACTAAAGAAATTAGGAAAATCCAAGCTGAATAGTTAACTAGAGATGTATAGGGAGAAGAATACGTTGAAAGAAAATGAAATTATACCAAAGTTTTTATCAACCCCAAAACTTGTTATTGCAAATGGTTATATAAGGGTTCAATATGAAATTGATATACCAGAAGAGCTAGATGCTACAGAAATTAGTTGGTATCGTGTAGATAATATTGATAGGTCTATGATGACAACGGAAACAGAAAAAGTTTCTAATGAAAAAGATTGTAGAAAAATAGCGGTATCAAGATTTAATATACCAAACCTTAAAATGATGTTAACAAGAGCAGATGTTGGTAAACATATTAAAGTTAATATAAAACCTAAATGCATTAATTGCACACAAGGAATGGGACTGAATCTGACTAGTAGAATTATTACAATTGAAGATATTTTTGATGACTCTTTTGCATCGGATTTTACTAAGATGGTTATTAATAATAGATATGAATATGAACAAGAATATTGGACGGCTAAAGGGAAATTTGAATTCATACAAGACGAATTAACACTTGTTAGTAAAGAAGGTAACCTGCTTTTTTATGATTCGAAATATTCTAGTCCAATGTTCACTGAATTGATAATTAAAAATAATCCTGAAAAATTATATTTGTATATTAATTTTGATTTTGAAACTGGCAATGGTTATGCAGCTAAATTAGAACAAAACTATAATAGTCAGATGGAATTTTCTTTAGTAAAATTTGTTGATAACGTGGAAGAAGAACTAAGTAATATAAGACTAATAGAGAAAACTTCTATATATAAGATTTGTATAAAAACAACTGCCGAATTAGTGTTTGCATATATAATTGGCGAGGATGAAGAAATTAAATATGATACAGGGGTTGAAAATACTAATCCAGAGATAGTATCCTCCGGAACAGGATTTTATTGTAAAAACAGTATAAAAGATGAGAAGACAAGGTTTTTAAAGATAAAAACACAAAACATGTTGACAACTAATGATGTTAGTGATATGATTTAACAGTTGTAATGAAAAAGAAGAGTATCCACTCTCACCTAAGCACGATTTAACAGTGACTTATGGTTAATATATAAGTTCTTAACTTGTTTATTAAGTGGATAGTCTATACTATCCACTTTTTTATCGTATAAATATATATAAGAATAAAAAGATGGATAATCAATTAAAGTAATAACCAAATGGAGGTGTACTATTATTAACGAGTTAATGATTAATGAACAAATCAGAGACAAAGAGATTCGACTATTAGGAGAAGATGGTGAACAACTTGGTATAATGTCAGTTAAAGAAGCTATGGCAATTGCTACAGAAGCAGAACTAGACCTTGTGAAGATTTCACCAACTGCAAAACCACCTGTTTGTAAGATAGCAGATTATGGTAAGTACAGATATGAAGCAATCAGAAAAGAAAAAGAAGCTAAGAAAAAGCAAAAAACTGTAGAAGTAAAAGAAATTAGAATATCACCTAATATCGAAGAAAACGATCTTAATACAAAAGTAACTAATGCTCGTAAGTTTATAACAAAAGGCGACAAGGTGAAAGTTACATTAAGATTTAGAGGTCGTGAGATGGCTCACATTAATAGTAGCAAACATATTCTTGATGAATTTGCCGCTAAACTTGAAGATATAGCTGTAATTGAAAAACCAGCTAAATTAGAAGGCAGAAGCATGATGATGTTCTTAACTGAAAAAAAGAGTTAATTATATTTAGTTAAAACGGATTATATGAATATGAATGATGATTTTAATTTAATTAAAATATATAGTTTAAATTAGACTTTTAAGGAGGATAAACAAATGCCAAAGATTAAGACTAGTAGAGCAGCTGCAAAGCGTTTCAAAAAAACAGGTACAGGAAAATTAAAGAGAATGAAAGCTTACAAGAGCCACATTCTTACTAAAAAATCTACTAAGAGAAAAAGAAATCTTAGAAAAGCAACTATGACTGATGCTACTAACGTTAAAAACATGAAGAAGATATTACCATATCTATAAAAAAGAATTGTAATAGGAGGAAATTAAAATGGCAAGAATTAAAGGCGGAATGAACGCTAAAAAAAGACATAATAGAGTTTTAAAACTAGCTAAAGGTTATAGAGGAGCTAGATCTAAACAATATAGAGTAGCAAAGCAATCAGTTATGAGAGCATTAACAAGTGCATTTGCTGGTAGAAAAGAAAGAAAAAGACAATTTAGACAATTATGGATTGCAAGAATTAATGCAGCTGCAAGAATCAACGGATTATCTTACAGCAA
>CAZIGN010000114.1:3145-5262 GCA_964538805.1 uncultured Lachnospiraceae bacterium | reverse complement strand
AAATTGATTAAATAACTCTTGTTTTTTTATTGTAAAATGAATTGATTTAAAAATGTTCTAGAACATTCCACCAAAACCGCCACCTAAGCCGCCTGTGATTTTCGACATTTCAGATTGTGATTCTTCTTCCATCTTTCTTAATGCTTCATTTGTTGCAGCAACTATTAAATCTTCTAACATTTCAATATCATCTGGATCAACTACTTCTTTATCTAGCTTTACTTTAACAACTTCTTTTTTACCTGAAACTGTAACTTCTACAGCTCCTCCACCAGCAGTTGCTGTAACTTCTTTTTCTTCAAGCTTAGATGTAGCTTCCTCCATCTGCTTTTGCATTTTTTGTGCTTGTTTCATAAGATTGTTCATATTGCCAGGCATTGCTCCACCAGGAAATCCACCTCTTTTTGCCATCTTAAAAATCCTCCTCTTCTATATCTACTTTCATATTTATCATATTTAAAACATCTTTAAAGTCACCAGTTTTTGTTTCTGATGCTTCAAGAAGTTTCATCTCAACTTTAACTTCTTTTTGAATCTCTTCAATAATATATTCTTCAATAAGCTTTATATTCTCTTCTTTTTTCGAAAATCCAAAAGCTACATTATCCGTAAAATTGATTATTAATTTGTTATTATCGCCAACTGAATACTTAGCATTATTCATCAAAGTATTTTTTAAGCTTTTTGGCAATTTACTTATAATGTTTCTCCAATTATCTGCCACTTTTTTAACTTCTTGCGGAATTGCCTTCTCATATATTTTATATGATTTTTCTTCTTTTTCAACTACTTTTTTATTATTTTCTATGTTTTTATTACTATTTAAATCTTCTAAGTCTTCTTTAGTAATCATTACATTTTTTTCTAGTTTTTCTTCTAAATCATTAATCCTTATTATAAGCTCTTCTATGTTATTTTCCATAGATGGTTTTAAAAGTTTTATGAGCGCAATCTCAACTAGTACTCTTTTATCATATGCATATTTTATATCATTAGAAAGCTCAGATAGAATTCTTATATATCTCATCAAACCTTCAAAAGAAACCCTTTTTGATTCTTCTTTATATGCTTTTACTCTTTCTTTTGATGCATCTATTATATCTTCTACATTATCTGATGCTTTTATTAATATAAGATTCCTAAGATACCAAATAAAATCACTTACAAATTGGCTCAAATCTCTTCCTAATATGATTATTTTGTCTAAAATCTTGATTGCTTGTGAAACATCTTCTTTTACAAGAGCATCTAATAATTCGCTAAATACCTCGGTATCAACAGCACCTAGTATCTCTAGTACATTTTCATAAGTTATATGTGAATCCATATAAAATGCTATGCACTGATCAAGTAAGCTTAGTGCATCTCTCATCGAACCATCTGCTGCTTTTGCAATATATCTTATTGCTTTTTCATCTACTTTAACTTCTTCTTTTTCTAATAACTCTAAAAGACGACTTGATATTGTATCTATCGTTATTCTTCTAAAATCATATCTTTGACATCTAGAAAGAATAGTTATTGGTATCTTATGCGCTTCGGTGGTTGCTAATATAAATATTACATACGACGGTGGTTCTTCTAAGGTTTTTAAAAGTGCATTAAATGCTCCTATTGAGAGCATATGAACTTCATCTATAATGTATACCTTATACTTTCCTTCAGCAGGAGTGTAAGCCACTTCATCATTGATTTGTCTGATATTATCTACACCGTTATTCGATGCTGCGTCAATCTCTATAACATTCATAGAAGAATTACTCGATATGCTTTTACACATTGCACATTCATTGCAAGGGCTACCGTTTACCGGATGTTCACAGTTTACAGCTTTTGCCAAGATTTTTGCTATAGATGTTTTGCCCGTTCCTCTAGTTCCACAAAAAAGATACGCATGACCTAATCTAGACTGCGTAACTTGATTCTTTAATGTCCTAACTATGTGATCTTGACCTTTAACATCTTCAAAATTAGAGGGTCTAAACTTTCTGTATAACGCTGTGTATGCCATATCTTTACCTTCTTTTTACTACTTTTGCTTAATCTTAGTTAATCTGTATTATATAATATTATCTATCTAATAACAAGTTGAATTACCATCTTTAAAAGCAACATAT
>CAZIGN010000114.1:0-3045 GCA_964538805.1 uncultured Lachnospiraceae bacterium | reverse complement strand
TGATTATAAACAATAAAAAAATCACTCAAATTGAATGATTTTAGTTTTATATTAAATCCGTGCGCCTTACTTTGTATAATTATCACAAACGTTACCTCTACAGTTAGCTCAATCCAGGCTACCTCACGGCACATAAAAGGTTCTACTTAGTGCTGCTCCATTCCTGACCTGACACGATTCATAGATTTCTATTGCGTAAGACCCAGACTTCAACGCCACTTTTAAAGGGCTGCTTTGCAAAAAATTATCCGAGGTATGGCATCACCCCTGCTAGAGCGGATTGCAGGTACAGGGCACCGCTGACTCCCCGGCTGCACGGAAATTTAATGACTTTTTAGGTTTCTACGTCGTTTAGTATATCTAAATAACTTTAGTTTGTCAAGATTGGTTGTTGTGTTATTGTAAAACATAGCTAATTATTTTTATCAACTATCGAAGGGTCACTTATTTTTGCAAATCTCAAATGGTCCTCCCATACACCTGCAACTCTAATATTCTTCTTGGCTTTTCCTTCATATTCAAATCCTAGTTTGTTGACAAGGCTAATCGAAGCTATGTTATCTTCCATTATATACGCCTCTACTCTATGCAATCTGAACTCTTCAAATACAACATCTAAAGATGCTTGTATTGCTTCAGTGGCATATCCTTGTCTTTGAAACAAAAGATCAAACTTGTATCCTATATTACAGCATAAATATGGCTCTTTTATTATATTTCCAAAGGATACCGTTCCTATAATTATGTTAGGATTATTTTTTTTAAAAACATAATACCTTAAATAATTAAATTCTAGTGTTGCCTTTAGTTCAGCTTCTATCAATTTTTCTTGATATTCAATTTCATAATAATTTTCAGGCTTTATCGCTTCATATTTTTCTATTATCTCCTTGTTTCTAGACAAGAACATTGCTACCTTTTGTGCATCTTCTATAGTTGCTACTCTAAGGTTAAGTCTATTCGTTTCAAGTGATAATCTCATATAATAAATCCTTTCAAAATATATTATGCAATTCCTATTTCAAATTCTCTTTTTAATTCTTCAAATTCTTCTTGCGTAAATGATGTAAATCCCTTTTTTATAACATCTTCTGAGTCTCTATAATTTTGCAATCGATACCTTTTAGCACCTTTAATAAGTTCTAGCATTTTTTTAAGATCATCTTTTGTGTGAATCTCTTTCATTATAGTTGTTCTAAATTCATAATCCTCAATGTTATCAATAATAAATCTTATACTTTCTTCTATTCTTGTTATGTCTATTTCATCCATTCCAGTAGCTACTGAATATTTTTCCTTTGTTGCTTTTAAATCCATAGCGACATAATCAATTAGTTTTTCTTTATATAGTTGTTTTAAGATATCTGGTCTATAACCATTAGTATCAAGTTTAACCTTAAGATCTAGGGCTTTAATTTTGATCATGAATTCTCTTAATCCTAAGTGCAGTGTTGGTTCTCCTCCTGTTATACATACACCTTCAAGAATGTTTTTTCTTTTTATCAAATAGTCTATAACATCATTTTCTTCAATAAAGGGAGCTTCTTTAGAATTCAAAACCAAGCTTGCATTATGACAAAACGGACATCTGAAATTACATCCACCCAAAAATACTGTCGCTGCCAATTTTCCTGGATAATCAAGCAACGTCGTTTTGTTAAATCCATGTATTTTTAACATCTATACCTCCAAAGTTAAGGAAACTAACTTAACACTAGTTAATTATCCATTATTGTTTGCTTTTTTCTTAATTTTCGTATACTCTATAATAACAAAAAGTTAAACGTTAATCAATGTTTTACTTATCTTAGAAAGGTTTTTATATAAATGATTAGAAGTGATGAATATTTTATGAAACAAGCTATATTCCAGGCAAAAAAAGCCTTGCTTTACAACGAAGTACCTATTGGATGTGTTATCGTTCACGATGGCATTATTATAGCAAGAGGATATAACAAAAGAATTACTGATAAGAGTACTTTATCTCACGCAGAATTAAATGCAATAAAAAAAGCAAACAAAAAGTTAGGAGATTGGAGATTAGAAGATTGTACTATGTATGTCACTCTAGAGCCTTGCCAGATGTGCGCAGGTGCGATTGTTCAGTCTAGAATAAGCAAGGTAGTGATAGGATGTATGAACCCCAAAGCTGGTTGTGCAGGTTCTATACTTAATATTTTAGACAATGACAATTTTAATCATAAAGTCCTAACAATCAAGGGTGTTTTAGAAGAAGAATGCAGTCTGATGCTTAAGGATTTTTTTAGAGAATTAAGAAAGAGTCGTTAGGTTAAACAGGAGGACACCGAAAAACTTTCAGTGTCCTCCTAAAATATTTGTTTATAATAAATTATATTTTCTCTTATACTCTTCTATGGTTTTTTGATCTATTGGTATTCTTTTATCCATATCTTTTAATACATCGTCTATGCGAACTGCTTTGTGAACCTCTTCGTCGCTAAGATCATATATTTTATTACTTTCAAATACTAAAACATATGGTCTTAAAACGTTTTCTTTATTCTCTTTTATAACTAATCCAGTTTCTCTCGTAGTTAATTGAACACATCTGCCTGGATATAAAACTTTCACACTAGTCAAAAGAGATCCTACTATGTTTTCATCATACTTTTGTGGATTAGTTAAGAGATGTTTAACTGCCGCAACATCTGAATCTGGTTCTTCGCCTGCCTTCATAGCAGTTTTTTGATCAAATTCGGATGCTATTTGCAATATCTTTGCTGATATTGGAAATCTCTTAACAGAATATTTATCGTCTGTTTTTAAATTATTAAGTTGCTTAAAATGTGATAAGACAGCTTTTACTTCACTGTCTATAAAAGGATGGTCTTGAATAAGATTATATCCTTTTATATCAAACTGTCTTTTCTTTTGTTTTTCTTCTACACTTAATTCATCTTCATCTTTATCAATTAAGTCTATAGGCATAAGTAAACTTCCTGCATCATGTATTAATGCTGCAGTTATTAAATGTTGCATATCTAGACCTTTTACATTAAGCTTGACTGCCATCATAGCAGACAT
>CAZIGN010000113.1:0-5274 GCA_964538805.1 uncultured Lachnospiraceae bacterium | reverse complement strand
AACCCACGTATCTAGCTTGGAAGGCTAGTGTTCTACCATTGAACTACACCCGCATATCAAGTCGGGGTGACAGGATTCGAACCTGCGACCTCTTGATCCCAAATCAAGCGCTCTAGCCAAGCTGAGCCACACCCCGATTTCTTAAGGTTTTTTGTCACCGTTCCGGCGACGCAAGAGTAATTATATACTAAGGATTGAATAATGTCAACTTTTTTTTGAAACTTTTTTTGTTTTTTTTATTTTCTTTTCTTTTGTTGCTTCTAGCGACATATTTCATCATTATTAATGTAATTTAGTGTGTAATGAAGTTCGCCGTTTTTATCAATTTCTAACAAAATAAAACTCGGTTTTCGATTTTCTTGTCTTGGGTAAGAAATACTTCCAGGATTTAAAACTAACAAATCTTCCATTTTTTCTATTTTGGGTCTATGTGTATGTCCACACATTACAATATCAACTTCTCTTTGTCTTGCTTCTTCAATTAATCTTTCATATCCAACGGTAACAGCATATTGGTTTCCGTGACAAATAAATATTTTATATTTTTCTAAATTAAATTCTTTTTCATATTCAAGTTCAGAAAAGAAATCATTATTGCCCGCAACAATAAATAAAGGACAGTTCAATTCATTTAAAAAGCCTTCCTCACTACCTTCCGCATCACCTAAATGTATAACAATATCTATTGGTCCTAGTTTATTTAAAACTTTCAGAATATTAGCGTTTTTTCTGTGTGAATCACTTATTATTAAAGCTTTCATCATTTACAAATCTACTTCACCTATAAAAGGTTATCCTTTCTTTGTATTTCTATTTATCAAGTAGTATCTTTTTTAATTCTCTTTTAACTAACTCAAGTGCCTTTCCTCTATGACTTATAGAGTTTTTTAATTCCATTGGCATTTGTGCTGTTGTCATATTGTATTCCGGCACAAACAATATTGGATCATATCCAAATCCATTTTCGCCTAATGGTTTATCGGCTATAATACCTTCTATAGTCGCTCGCCTTATTATAGGTTCTCTTTCTGGTATTGCTGCTGCTATAGCACAAACAAACCTAGCGCTTCTTTCAGAATTTTTAGCATCTTTTAATTGTTCTATAATATAATTATTCTTTATTTCATAAGATGTGTCTGTGCCCATATATCTTGCTGAATAAATACCTGGTTCTTTATTAAGATAGTCTACTTCAAGGCCAGAATCATCTGCTAGGACTATTGTATTAGTTATTTCCATTATCTTATTTGCTTTTATAGTAGCATTTTCTTCAAATGTTGTTCCATCCTCCACTATCTCAATATCTATTCCTGCTTCCGCCATTGAAATAACATCAACATTCAAATCACTCAAAATCATTTTTATTTCATCTAATTTACCTTTATTTGTTGTAGCAAAAATTATTTTATCAAACTTCATATTAGTATTACCATAATCAAAATGATTAGAATTAATAAAACAGTACTAATTATTCTGATATATCTTCCTTCACTTAATTTTTTTGATTTAATTTAATGTATTAGTGTATACTTTTAAACATACATTACATTCATATTTATTTTCCGTACTATCCCAATCTTTACCATTCCAACTAACAAATCCTTTACCATCAGTCAAGTCTACCGTTTTAGTCTGTTTATTATTGTAATACTCAACAGCGATAGGCATCTTTGAATTAGGAGTATTTAATTGTACAATAATAGCATATTCTTGACCCTTACTTACTTTAACTGTCTCTTCTAAATCTATTGTATAAAACCCTGCATTAGCTAGTTTACCTTTTGCTAAAACCTTACCTCTATTTAGCAACGAAGATTCATCTACATAGTTTTCCACTGCATAAACAGAATAACTAGTATCTTCACCTGTCGCATAAAAGCCGACAGCTTCTATTTCTTCATTATCTTTACTTTTAAAAACATTAGATAGATATGCATTTTCTTTTTCATAGCCCATATAACCGACCCAACCTAATATATCAGTTTGATAAATATTATCATAATTACTTGTATCTTCAACTTTTGTATAAACAATATTATGCTTTCCTATATTAGAATCATAATAGGAAACATAAAAAATACCTTCATCTCCAAAATTTTCGCCCCAGCTATTAACACAAATGAATGCTCCATCACTATCTAAATCAATGCTAAAATTTTCTTTGGGATAGTTATCATCCCAACCTATAATAACCACATCATGGTTAGGTTTAGCTGTTCCTATATAACAATAAGCATATGTATCCCTGTTATAATAAAAAGATTTGCTATAAGAATTTTTAAGTTGTGTAAAAAGTGACGATTGAACTCCACCATATTTAAATACCATTTCTTTTATCTGCTCTAGATTTTTATTGTCAATTATTTGAACTTCTTGAACGTGTTTAACAGCTTTTTCATCTTTAGCTATTTTCCCGTCTTCTAAATTATAATCAGCGTTAAGAACAGGTCCCTTCCAAGACAATAGATACGCCATGGACATAGTATAATCTCCACCATCATAAGGGCTTATATTAAAAGAACTTTCATATGTCATATGGTCAACTGAAAAAACCAATGGATCATCTGGTAGCAAAGCTGTTTCTAAGGCCGTTAGGGCCGCAAATGCCCAGCATGTACCATATAAACCTTGGTCTTTAATTACGGGCTTTTTATCTCTTTCTATGTAGCTATATGAATATGGAAGTTTTATATCTTCTGTATTGCTATTTACCATAATAATTTTGTTAAGCAAACTGTTCCATTCATATGTGTATGAAAAAGATGTCCTTAGTAAATCTAAAGGCACAAATAAGGTTGGACCATCCCATTTCATAACCGAGTTTGCTGTATTCTCTTTCATGATTGTCTGGTTGTATAATCTATAATTATAATCATCAGCAAACAATTCTAGCTTCCTGTTTCCTTTTTCTATAACAAGCCTTTCATTATCATATAAATTCACACTACAATCAAACACTTCTGTTATAAGATCATGCGACAACATTGGTGTTAGATTTGAATCTAAATATAATTTTTCCTTTAATATAAATTCTTTTCCATCTACATTTAATATAATTGGTCTAGAATTTATTGTTGTTGAAATTGTAGAATTCCAAATATAAGGTCTTGTATTAACTAATGGTCTCTTTTTCAAATACCCTTCACTTTTTACATTAATAAATAAGCCAAAAGCTATAAACATAAAAAGTAACATAATCACTAAATTATAAATCTTTTTTTTCAATTTTATAACCAAACCTTTCAAATTGAACAAATCATTTACCGTATCTATCTTTTAGGTGGCTTAGGTCCTTGAAACATATAAAAATATGATTTAATCATACCGTTATATATTTTTCTGTTTTTAGAAGCTTGTACACCCATATCTTTTTCCGTGTTTTCATATGCACTTATAACGTATGCAGACCACGAATCGAGTTTTTTATATTGTTTACCTAAATCTTTGTATATTAAAGGTAATGTGTCTTTATCTTCAAGTCTTTCTCCATATGGTGGATTTGTGATAATAAATCCATATTTTTTGGCATGACTTAAATCACTTACACTCCTTGCTTGAAAATGAATCAAATGTTCAACACCTGCATCTTTTGCGTTTTGTTTTGCATTCTTAATCATATTAGGGTCTATGTCATATCCCTGAATGTCAGTAATTACATCTTTATTTACCATTTCATTCGCTTCATTTAGCGCTTCATACCATTCTTTTTTTGGTACTAGATTCTTCCAGTTTTCTGCTATAAACTCTCGATTCATGCCTGGTGCTATATTTGCAGCTATCATTGCAGCTTCAATTGGAAATGTACCACTTCCACAAAAAGGATCTACTAAAATTCTATCTTTATTCCATGGTGTAAGCATTAATAAAGCTGCAGCTAATGTTTCTGAAATAGGTGCTAAAGAAGGTAGTTTTCTATATCCTCTCTTATGCAAAGAATCTCCTGTGGTATCTAAAGCAATTATTGCTTCATCCTTGTAAAAAAATACTCTGATAGGATAACTATTTCCTTCCTCACTAAACCACTCTACATTATATACATTTTTAAGCCTTTCAACTATAGCTTTTTTTACAATCCTTTGTATATCAGATGAGCTAAAAAGCTTACTATTAATAGAAGATGCCTTTGTAACCCAGAATTTTGCATCTTCAGGAAGGTATTCTTCCCAATTAACTGCTTTTGTCTTTTCAAACAACTCATCAAATGTAGTTGCTTTAAATCTTGCTACTTGCAATAATATTCTTTCAGCGGTTCTAAGATTAATATTTGCTCTTGCAATAGCCTCAGCATCTCCGACAAAACTAATTCTCCCATCTTCAACAATATCTATTTCATAACCAAGATCTATAATTTCTCTTTTTAAAACTGACTCTAAGCCAAAATGGCAAGGTGCTACTAACGTAAATTTTTTCATATTTGTATAAGTCTTAAGACTTACCTCCATTTCTATTTTGTGAATATATTGATAATTAAAATTATTATACTAAACTTTCAAATTATAAACAATAGACATATAGGCTTATGATCTTTTAAATTCACCGATTTTTTAATACTTATTATATAGTTTAAAAAATTTATACAATTTTTAGATTTTTTTTTAAAAAAGTACTTGCCAAAATCAAAACTCTATACTATAATAAGGATGTAAAAAGAAATAACCCTTCAAATGTTTCTTTTTATGTTATAACCCCTTATTAATTATTTATACTCCCCTCAAAATAGCTAGTGGCTCCCCCACTAGCTATTTTACCGTTCAATTATAAGTTGGAATTGTTAAAAAGGCGATTATATTTACAATATATAAATCGCCTTTTTTTTATTTAAAGGTTTTTAGCAATGACCTTACTACAAATATTAGTAATAAAGGTATAAAAAGTATCCTTAATAGTTTAAACATAACAGAAGCAAATACGACTATTAATAATATGAAAAATATGAATATTGCAATTGATATTAACTTTAATTTAAGCATTGAAAACTTATCATGGTCTAGTCTATTGGTTCTAATTTTACTGTTTTCTTTAGTTTCTTCCTTTGGTGTATCATTATAGTTTTCTTCGTATTTATTCATGTTATCTACTTCAATTATTGTTTTAGCTAATAATCTAGGATCACCTAGATCTTTAATAATCTCTTCTTCGGGACTACCAGATAATATTTCCTTCTCTATATGACCTCTGTAGAATTCTATGTTCTCTGCTATCTTATCTTTTTCAATATGCCCGGTAAGACTATTTTCTAGTCTTTTTAAAAATTCTGTTTTATTCATGTTTACC
>CAZIGN010000112.1:0-5328 GCA_964538805.1 uncultured Lachnospiraceae bacterium | reverse complement strand
TGATGGAAAAGAAAGGAGTAAAAAAAGTTTCTAATATTGATCTTCAGATCGAAAAGCTGAAGGAGAAAATACAAGAAGAAGTCCAATTAGTAAGCAGTTCTCAAGAACACAAACAACAATTACACCAACAAATAACTGATAGTAAAGACAGTTTATTCTACCATATTCAACAGATACCAATGTCACATAGAAAACAGGTAATACAAGAAATTACATCACAACCAAGAAAAGAGAATAGGATTTCTATAAAAAATAGAATGAAAGGTTATCAAGCACAGATTGAGTTACAAAGAGAATTAGAGAAATTATTGGAAGTAACAAAAACGAAAGAAGTACAACGAGAACAACAGAAAGGATTAGATTATATGAGAGGGTTTGAACGATAGATTTCAAAATGTAAAAATATTATAAAATTATATTGACAAATAAGAAAAAATATGTTAATTTATAATAAATAAATATTGTTCAAAGGAGGTAAAAATGAAAAAAATATATTTTAATAAACTATTTTTAGTTATTATTTTATTATTTATGTTTAGTTTTACCTCTGATACAGTTTTTTCAAAAGATTTAGAATTAGAAGAGGTAAAAATATATTCAAATGCTAAATCTATTCCTTTAACGATTAGAAAAAACAATCAAAAATTTTTTTTATACCATTTAAAAAGAATAGGTGATAATAAGTATAATGTCTTATACAAACACATAAAAGAGAAACAATGTAATTCATATGAAAAACTTGTAAGAAAAGAATATAAAAGTGGGGAAAAAATCTCAACTGTTTTATCGTATTCGGAATATAATACACGATATGATACAATATTTTCTGGAAATTTAAAATTAGTATCATTAGAAAAAAATAATCAAGCTTATATTGTAAAATATAAAGGAAATATAAAAAATAAATACAAGGAGGAATAAATTATGAGAATAGTTAGTAGTTTAAAAAGTAACATTTTGTTAGCGTCATTAATCGGAGCATTTGTAGTAAACCCTTGTACTGTATTAGCAGAAACATCAACAGGTCAAGCAAATGATTTATTTGCAACAAATGTTGAAAATAGTGTTGTTATTAATAGAGGACATAAAATCGTTCCATATGTTGCTTTACAATATAAAAAGGATTTACAAGTAAGGTATGAAACTAATATAGCAATTCCTACAACCAAGTTATACACTGAATATAGGTTTGAATTTAATGGTAATTTTTCTGGACTTTTAGAGCTTTATGATGTTAAGTTTATGGGTACTTATTATGTAGCATATTACACAGGAGTGTTAAGGGGATCTGGATTATAAAATGTAATAAAAAAATAATAAAAGGATAACATTATCCTTTTATTATTTTTTGTTGATTAAAAAAAGGTAAAATAACTATATTGTTAATATACACCCACCCTAAGTAGGAGAATAGGGGTAGCCAATAGCTAGGTTTTTTTTAAGGGATTTTGGGTTGACTTTTTTTGATAAAAAAGGTAAAATAAATGTATTGATAAAATAACGTGCCCTACGAGGTTAACTAGAGGTGTCAATAGCTAAGTTTTTTTAAGGGATTTTGGGGAGGTAATAGGTAGTGAAAGGAGAGTTTTTTTTGTATGAAGAATTAATCAAGGAATATGGTGGAATAGAAGTATCTGCGATGGAAGTTTATAGCGATATGTTTAGATTGGGAGAGGGGTATATTCAAAAAGAGAATGAAAAGCAAGGAGAGTATAAGGCAAATCCTATTATTTATTATAAAAATAATGATGAGAGAAAGGGGAACTATCGGATTTTATTTGAAGATACATTTGAGGAAGTGTTGAGAGAGGGGCAGGAGGCTGATTTCTGTATTATCAATGGTATTTCTTATTTTGGAAGAAAAAATGTACAGGCTCACGCCAGTAAGATGTATGCAATGATATTTGATCTTGATGGGATAAATACTAGTTTTTTAAAGAATTTTTTACGTGGTTGTTTTGTGGAGTGGGCAGATCGTGATACGTTATATCCATTGCCAAATTATATGGTATTATCTGGTCATAACGTACATTTGTATTATATCTTTGAAGAACCGATCCCGTTATATCCCAATATAAAATTACAATTAAAAGAATTGAAGTATGCACTCATAAGCTTATTGTGGAATAGATATACATCAACAATTGAAAAACCCCAGTTTCAAGGGATTAATCAAGGGTTTCGACCAATTGGGGGCAAAACTAAGGTACGAGATCGGAGAGTTAGGGCGTTCCAGTTAAATACACACCCTTATTCTTTACAAACTTTAAATGATTATGTGCCAAAAGAAAATAGAATTGACAATAAAAAATTGTTCAAAGAAAGCAAGTATACGTTAGAGCAGGCAAAACAAAAGTTTCCAAAATGGTATGACAAAGTGATTGTAAGAAAAGAACATACAGTTAGTAAATGGGATATTAAAGGGAAAGTAAATGGGAAAAATCCTTTTGCCTTGTATGATTGGTGGCTGAATCAGATCAAAACAAAAGCAACCTTTGGACATCGTTATTTTTGTATTATGCTTTTGACTATTTATGCAGTGAAAAATGATGTAGAGTTTGAAAAACTCAAACAAGATGCTTACTCTCTTATACCAATTTTTAATAATATTTCTGATGAACCATTTACAAAACAAGATGTAGACAGTGCGTTAGAGTGTTACGATGAGCGATATTGTACATTTCCAATTAAGGATATAGAAAAGCTATCATCAATACCAATTGAACGAAATAAACGGAATGGAAGAAAGCAAGCGATACATCTGGAGAGAGCTAGAGCAGTACAAAATATTGATTACCCAGAGGGAGAATGGCGAGAGGGAAATGGTAGACCATCAAAGAAAACAATAGTAGAAGAATGGAGAAAAAATAATCCAGATGGAAGAAAAGTAGACTGTATTCGTGAAACAGGTTTAAGCAAGCCAACCGTTTTAAAATGGTGGTAGTAAAGAGTATTATTTTTAATTGTGGCAAACTTGCAACAGTTTATTTTACTTCTTGTGCTACAATTGTTTTGTGACTAATCTTTATTTTAGAAGAAAGAAAGGAGAAATTTTATGATTAGGATTGAAGAAGAATTATTAGCAGAGCTTTTTGTTTATTTTGGATTACACGGTGTTTTTCCAAAAGATGAAATTTTAGAAAATTGGATTTTAAATGGTCTAAAAGAATTATATGATGATAATGTAAATAATTTAAAGTTAGATAGAGAATTTACTGATATACATCAAAATTTAGCTAGTGCTTATGATTATAATGCTGTTAAAATGCAAGAAGAAGAACTTGAAAGACTTTATTGTCTTGAAAGAGATTAGTCTAATATTTGTAAATGTTATTTCAAATACATAGACAAAAAATGAATGTAACAAATAAAAAAGGGCACTGACGCAAACAGTACCCTTTTGTGTATCATCAATGATGTTTTTTTCTTACACCCGTATCTTAACATCATTTTAAGGCAGTGTCAAATTGTTTTAGCTATATCATACTTTATAAAACTTGTCTATGGTATTTTCGGAAAATATTTTTTTCCAAAAACACTATATTGGAAATTAATTAAATTATTTCCAAAAAAACTTGAAAATGTGACTTGGTTATGTTAAAATGGTAATTAATTAATTAAATACCAAAAGGGGATAGTATTATGGCGAAAAAAGAAACACAAAAAGAAAAACTTGCAAGATTGGAACAAGAAAACGAGCAATTGAAAAAAATGTTACAAGAGGCATATGACAGAGAAACGCAAAAGGAAAATGAAATCAGACAACTATTAGAAAATGAAAATAATAGCTTTGAAAATTCTCCAGATTATTTACAAATGCAAAAAGAGATCTCCAGTCTAAAAATAGCATTAAAAACAAAAGAAATTAACAATAAGCACTTAGTAGATACAGAAAAAAGGTTGCGTGAAAAAATACAAACATTGCTTTTATCGGAGCAAACGAGAAAGCACAATGAACGTGGTGCAGGCAGGAAAGTAAGCGTTACGGAAGAAACTAAAAAACAGATTGCAGAACTAAAAAATAAAGGTTATACAATGCGTGGAATTGGTAGAGAAGTAGGACTTTCTCACGTTTGGGTATCAAAAATCTTAAGAGAAATGGAAACTAATTAATTAAATACCAAAATACAGATAGCCAATTAGCTATTTTTCTGCTTGTTGAAACGTCAGTCATATTGTAAAATAAAATTGTTGCACTTGCTCACCTAAAGCACAAGCACAAAAACTTGTGAAAGGGGGTGTACAATTTGTTAGAAACTTTACTATCTTATTTTTTGTTCTACTTGCTGTTTCCAATTACTGCAAATGTAGTTTCTTACTATCTATGCAAATATTGGGACAATCGAAAAAAATAGGCAAATGCAACATTAAAAAAAGGATACTGGGCGAACAGTATCCTTTTTTGTGTACAATTTGTTTTACTATCTTATAAATTATTACACCTTTATCTTACCATTATTTTTTTGCATTGTCAAATTGTTTTAGATTGCCTACGGCACTAACGCCCTACACAACCACCCTTTTGGGTGCTTGTTACGGTTGTTCTAATTCCTTTTACCGTTTATATTTCTATATCAAAAGAAAAATTGATGGCAAAAAAGAATAAGAATAGTCCTACAATGTCGAATTTTACCGTTACAATCCATTTTAAATTACTTTTCGATAAAAGTATCGTGTATAAAAAGAAAAGACGTTTAAAAGGCAAATTTGAGATTTTTATGTTTAGGAAAGTCTAAAAGAAAAGATTTTTAGAACGATTGAGGAGAATTTATAAAAAAAGCTTGCAACTATCTCAAGGGTATCATAAATATTAAATCAATATAAGCAATAGTTTAAAAACGAGAAATAACAAAAAAAGAAAAAGTAAAAATCTTTTTCTTTTTTTGTTATACTTGAATATGTTATAAAAATGCTTTTGAAAAAAAATTTCCTCTTTTTTCTTGTTCTTCAAGAAACATTTTTAATTTTGGCAAGTCCTCTTTTTCAATTGGTCGTTTTAATACACTTTCGACGGTAGCACCAACTTCTATTAGACGTTTGGTTCTAGCTTTCCGTTCCATTTCACTTTGTCTAGCTTTGATTAACTTTTCTTTTTTCTTTAATTTTTCTATTTGTTGTTGTAGTTCAAGTAGACGTTCATCATCTGTTTTTCTAGCCATAGTTTCTCTCCTATTCTATTTTTTATTTGTATCTTACCACCTTTTGGTTGTGTATGCAATAGTTTTCCTTATTGTTGCATTTCTAGTATAGCAAAGAATTAAAAATTGACAATGCAGAAAGTATATTCTATACTGAAAGTAGAAATGCAACAATAACCCTATAAGGGCG
>CAZIGN010000111.1:0-5343 GCA_964538805.1 uncultured Lachnospiraceae bacterium | reverse complement strand
AAGAAATGGTAGGTAGAGAATATGTTTGTAGCTAGACAGCCAATATTTAATAAAGAACTTGAAGTATATGGTTATGAACTATTATTTAGAGACGACGAAAATGCTAAGACGTTTTCAGGAGTAGATGCTACAGTTGCTACTTCTGTTGTTTTGAATGATCTTTTTGAAGAAGGGATAGAAGTTTTAACTGACAATAAAAAAGCATTTATAAACTTTAACAAAGAATGTATCAATCTAGACTCTATAGAATTAATACCACCAGAAGATTTAGTTATTGAAGTTTTAGAACATGTAAAAATTGATAATGAACTAATTCAAAGATTAAAAGAATTAAGAAAAAAGAAATATAAAATTGCTCTAGATGATTTTGTTGAAGAGTATGATGAATATGAGCTTATTCCTTATGCAGATATAATAAAATACGATCTGATAGAAACACCACTTGATTCTTTAAAGATAATAATTAAAAAAGCACTAGAAGACAAGAAAATTCTTTTAGCTGAGAAAATAGAAACTGTTGAAGAATTTGAAAAAGCAAAAAAAATGGGCTTTCATTTATTTCAAGGATATTTTTTTAGTAAACCTAATATTATTAGTAAAACTAATGATAACACTTCTAGTAAAGCAACATATAGTACCATTATAAAAGAATTAGAAAAAGAAGAACCTTCATATCAAAATCTTGCAGAAACAATAGAATTAGATGTTAGTTTAGCTTATAGATTTTTGAAAGTTGCAAGTGCCAAAAAAAATGAAGAGACACTAAGTTCTATAAAAAAAGCCTTGGTAAAAATGGGATTTTTAGAGATAAAAAGATGGATAAGTGTTTTGATGCTAAGAGAATTAGCAACCGAAAAGCCTGCAGAAATACTTAAAATGTCTCTGTTAAGATATAAATTTAGTGAGATAATATCAATTAATAGTAGCTTGAAAAGTAAGAAAGTGGAAACTTCGATGACCTGTCTTTTTAGCATGATTGATGCTATTCTAGATATGCCTATGGAAAAAGCATTAGAAGGTATGAAGTTATCGGAAGACATTAAGAATGCTCTTATTTACCATAAAGGACCTTTTGAGCCTATATGTAGAATAATGCCAGCATATGAAAAAGGAGAAATAGAACAGCTAGAAAAGTATAGCAAATTAATTCATTTAGACTATAAAAAACTTAACGAGTATTATATAGAAGCAATAATATGGGTAAACAACATATCGAAATATTTATAGTAAAAATAAAAAGCAAAAGCAATAATCTATTAATAGATATTATAGTGATTGATTTCTAGAAGTACGAAATAAAGCTTTTTCTTAATGACAAAAGCTGAGAGGTCTAGTATAATGGTACTATCTTATACATGGAGGTAAACAGATGATTCGGATTGCAATTTGTGACGACATACAGATTTGGAATGATATAATTTATAAGCATATAAAAGATAGAATATGTAAAGATTGCCAAGTCGAGATTAATGTTTACCAGTCTGGAGAAGAGTTATTATCAACTGACCTTAAAAGTATAGATGCAGTTTTTCTAGATATCGATATGCCTGGAATATCTGGCATAGAAACAGCAGAATCATTAAGAGCTTACAATGATAGCATTAACATTATATTTGTCACAAACAGGGATGATTTAGTCTTTGCTGCATTAAAGTATAGACCATTTCGTTTTATTAGAAAAAGAACTTTCACAGAAGAAATTGAGGAAGCCATAGTTGAGTTATTAAAACAAATCAATAGTAGTAAAGACTTTATAGAGATAATAATAGAAGGATTAATGACAAGAATAAAAATCATAGACATTATTTATTTTGAAACTAATGGTAAATTAATTAAACTAATCTGTAGTGAGGGTGCTTACGAATTTAAAGAAAAAATGGAAGATCTTGAAAAAAAAGAGGAGTTAAAATATTTCATCAGAACGCATAGATGTTATCTTGTTAATCCAAGATTTATATTTGCTATAAACAGAGATGAAATAGAACTTGAAAATAACATAAGGGTGTTATCAAGTAGAAGAAAAAAAGAAGAAATAAAGAAGAAATATCAAGAATATCTGAGGTATGTAAGATGATGAACATCCTAAATGAATTATTCGATCAAAGTATAGCAATATTTGAGAACTTTTTGCTAATTTATTTTATGACAAAGCACTTTGGATACAAAGAAAAAAGAGGTAACATCTGGATTTCCATTTTAGCAGTTATAGGACTCTATATTATGGTTAATGTTGCTGTGAGTGTTGAATCCTTAGAGATGATACTGAGTGTAGGTGCAATAGTTTTCTTAGCTCTATATTCAACTATTTTTCTGAAAGGTAGTGCAATTAAAAAGGTAATATTTAGTATATTATTGTTTATAATGATTGCGATTATCAATATGTTAGTAATGGAGTTTTACAGCATTTCATTTGCAGTAGAATCATCTTATGTAATGGGCAGTAATAGCTTTATAAGTTTTGCTGCAAAAGTATCTACAAAGATAGTATTTCTTGTACTAGGTAATATATTGTTTGTACAAAAAAAGGATACAAGAATTTCATTATCAGGAACAGAGATGTTAATAATTGTTTCTTTGTTTTGCGCAATACTAAGCATAACATTATTGATCTACAATGTAGTAAAGGATAATGTTTTAGAAAATAATCACAAAGCAATGCTAGTAGGAATCATAGTTATATTAGTAGTTATTATATCAGCCATATACTTTTTGATGTTACAACTTAGTGCATATAATCATAAGAAAAAAGAATTAGACTTATTAGAAGTTAAAAAAGAAGAACAAGAAAATACAATTATAGCTATTGAAGAATCATATAGAAGACTTAAAACTTTAAGACATGACGCAAAACATTATTTTACATTAATAGCAGGCCTAATAGAGTTAAAAGAGTATGAAAAAGTAAAAGAATTAATAAAGGAAGTAAATGAAGTAGAACTAGTTTACAATGAAAATGTAATTATTAAAGATAGACCAATAATTAATGCTATAATTAATACTAAAATAGAAAAAGCTAAAAATAATGGAATTGAATTCAAATATAATATCTTGAGTGATTTTATGGATGTTTCAGAAAAGGATATGAGTATACTCTTAGCTAACCTTTTAGATAATGCTATTGAAGCTTCTATGAAATGTGATAAGAAAAAAGAGATATACTTAGATATATATAACAGTAAAAACTATCTTCAATTACTAATCAAAAATACAGTTATAGACCCAGTGATGAATAAAAACCCGATGCTAAAAACAACAAAGAATGATAAGTCATCTCATGGATTAGGCTTATTGAGTATTAAAAATATCATTAAAAAATATGATGGAATGTTTCAGTTTTATGATGATAACAGTTACTTTGTAACAGACATAGCTTTAAAAAAGAGAAACTAAATAAAAACAAAAAAACAAAAACAAACATATGTTCCTGACAGGCGTTGTGAATCAAGAACGTATGTTTGTTTTTTTGTATTTGTAAACCTTGTTTTATAAACTTTTTTAAAAAAATAGAAAATACTCGTCGAAATTCTACCAGTGGTGCTAAAGTATTGTAATTAAAGGCTTTTAGGATTAAAATAATGAATGTAAGGAGTATGATTTTGGGAAGTGAGGAGATATATGCTTACGTTAATATCAAGAAAAATAACTTTAAAACTCATTAAAAGTAAAATTATTTCGAAAAACGAAGAGAATGATTATGTGTACGGGTACGAAATGATTTTTGCAACATTATTAAATATGCTACTAATTTTGTGTTTAGGATTTATTTTTAAAAAAGAAATATTATCATTAATATATTTGTTAGTATTTATATCTCTAAGAGTTAAAACAGGTGGTTATCATGCGAAGGGTTACGGATCGTGTTTTCTGTTTAGTATTCTAGTGTTTTTGTTCTTTTTAATATGTGTTACTTGTTTTACAGGTAAAGAAAATATATTATATATTATGTTAATGTATGTATTTTCAATATTAGTATTTTACAAGTATTCACCAATAATTAATAAAAATAAAGTATTAGATGAAGAGCAGATAAAAAAAAGCAGAAAAGATTTATTTAAGCTAGTATCATTTTGGTCAGCTTGTAGTTTGTTTTTTCTAAGATTTAATTACATATTTTCAGTGGCTATAATAATAACTATTTTTATTGTTGCGGTGTTTGTGTTTGTGATAGCATTGCAAGATTCAAAGGAGGTATATGCAGATGAATAAAGACAAAAATGAAAAGAAAGTTTTGAAAGTAGTTGCGAAAATGGGAAAATTTGCTGCTAACACTGCTATTGATACAACTTCATGGTTTGGATTTTATCAAGCTAAAGAGCCTGAAAGTTTAAGGAAAAAAAAGCAAGACAAGACATTGGGTGAGTAGTTAAACATAAAAGCTTTTAATATAAAAAAGCAATAAAACGCATTTTAAGATGAAGCTTAATAGTGCGTTTTTTATTTGTTTTAAATATTAAAAGAGTAGAATTCTAAGTTGAAAGATATAGAAAAATAAAAAAAAAAATGTTAAAATATATTAAAAGAAGTATAAAAGATTGTATATTGTAAAAACAATTTAAATTTGCAATAACAACTTTGGAATGGAGGTTGCTATGAGTTACGAAATTGTATCAAACATTACACCATATGAACATCACGCAAAGTACTATGAGACAGACCAAATGGGTATAATTCATCATTCTAATTATGTTAGATGGATGGAAGAAGCTAGAATTGATATGATGGGACAAATTGGTCTTAGTTATAAAAGAATGGAAGAAGAAGGTATAGTAATCCCAGTTATTAATATATCTTGTGAGTACAAATCGATGGTTAGATTTGATGATACGATAGTTATATATGCTAATCTTAAGTTTTATAATGGTATAAAGATGGAATTAGTATATAAGATGTTTGATAAAAAGACAAAAGAATTAAGAACGGTTTGCAGAAGCGAGCATTGTTTCTTAGATCAAAATGCAAGACCTATATCACTAAAGAAAAAATACCCAGAACTACATCAAAGAATTGAAAAGTATTTAGAAGGTCAAGAATACCTTCGTATAGAAAAAAAGGATGAAAATTAATAATATAATACCTTAAATAAAAAAAGTGGCCCTAAGAGGCCACTTTTTTGTTTAAGGTATTATTTCTTAACATACATTCTTACATTGTCAACTAGTCCTGCAGTATCGTAGGCACTATCACCTACATCGTAAGTCCAGAATTTTAAGGTTATGCATTTTCCACGATATTTAGTTACATCTATTGTTTTTGATTTCCACTCTGTGTGGTATGTTGTTTCATCACCACCTGGGAAATAATTCTCTCCAACCTCTATCCATTCGGAATCATTTACATTTTCAT
>CAZIGN010000110.1:2130-5493 GCA_964538805.1 uncultured Lachnospiraceae bacterium | reverse complement strand
ATAATAAAAATATTTTTCAATTTGTACTTGACAATTAAATTAAAATGTGTTATTATAGTATTGTAAGTGAGAGAGGTACAAAAATACAAAGGAGTTGACACAATGAATAAAGTAGAACAATTTAAATTAGAATTAAGACCAAGAATCGAAAATGAAATAGTAGACAACGTTGGAAATAACGAGTGGCTCAAAGAAATCTTAGATAACTTAAACAATTTAATATTTGATAACACAATAAAGCTACCACAACAAATTGAGTGGAGCAAGAGAATGACAAGAGCTGCTGGAAAGGTAACTTATAAAAGGGTAGGCGAAAACCAACGAACTAAAAGTGCAATATACAAATGCAATAACATTAGATTCTCTGCACCAATAGCAAAACTAAACCCCAAAGAGTTTATAGATACCTTAATACACGAGATGATACACGTTCAACAAATAAACAAAACTGAAAAGGATAATGTAGAGGTAGCTCATAACAAATACTTTTTAGACATAGCTGAAAAAATAAATCTATTCTATAAAACAAACGTAAAAGTGTATCACAATATGAAAACATACCATAGATACACAATAACGTGCCAAGAATGTGGACACGAATACCACAAGAACAAAGATGTAACTACTGGATATACTTGTAAGTGTGGTGGTAAACTAAAAATTACAAATGACAAGGGAAAATTTTAATTCCCTTGTTGACAATCAAGTTAAAGTGTGATACAATTATATTATAAAATAAAGAAAGGACAATAAATATGAAATACAACTTAGAAATAATCAAATCAATGGGAACTGATAGAGTAGTAGCAACTGGAACTATAAAAGAGATATGTGATGTACTAATAAACGAATTAGAAAGCTCTTATAGCGACTTAAAAAACGAGGACTATGATAGCTATGAGGATATAGAATTTAGTATATCAACACTTATGGACATAGCTGGATATAATGACCCGATATACTTTCAATGGTATATGTACACCGTTGGTTATCATTTACTAACTACTGGTGACTATTTACTAATTGATGAGAATGGAAATGATTTTGTAAAACAAGCAAGTGAATTTGAATACTGATGACATATAAGGAGAGGTAGAGATGATAAAAAGAATAAGTTATTTAAAGAAAGCATATAGTAATGGCGAGAAAATATATTTAGAAGAAGGAAAAGATGTAAACATAATTGGTACAAATGTATTTTGTTTTGTAATACCACAAAAGTTTTTACAAGAAATTAAATCAACAATGGTGGTAGAACGATTAGAATATAACCAATACAAGGATTTAATACCAACAAATATAGATGAGATACCAAATCTTAAATACTTGAGTAGTGAATGTATAGATGGATTCCAAATAGTTAGGTATGACTGTACTGATAAGTATGATACATTCTTAAACAAAGAACTTGTAGAATTATTTTCAAAAGAATGTATGATGTATCAAGACTTTAATATACCACAACACCCTGTTACGTTTTTTGAAAAGGGTAAGTTTGTAGGTATGGTTATGCCAATACTAATAGGTGACCTAGAACATTCACAAAGCAAAACAAATACTGAAATGCTGAAAGGGAGTAGATGATAATGCGACCAAGAAACAATATGGACAAAGATGAATACTGTATCTATGATGGTAGACTATTAAACAACTTAGGTTATGGTGAATATTATTGTAAAAGATGTGGAAAGTTTTTCAAGAACGGAAGAGAAATAGAGTACACCGAAAATGGTGATATAATATACAAGAGAAATACTGTAAAGAAAGATAAAGAGTACACAAAACAAATGGAAATCAACAAAGAAACGGATAGAAACAATAGGAGAACGTGGAAAGAAATAGAAACTAAGTCAGAAGAAAATATATATAATTGGAACGACTTAATAAATAAAAGTACAAGGAGTTAATGATTGAATGTGAAAAATGTTGTAAACAAATACTATACAAGTCAAGAGGTGGCTGAACTAATAGGAGTGCAAAGTTACACCAATATATCCAGGAGAGCAAAGGCTGGAAAGATATTGGGTGCTGTAAAATTTGGTAACACGTGGGCAATTCCTAAAGGCTGGGTAGAAAACGAAAGAGCAAAGAGGGGGATAACATATCCCCTAGAAAACAGAGCAAAGGGTGAGGATAATGTAGTTAAATTACAAGATTATATAAGTGCTGTAGATGTAGCCGATAAATTTGGTATTCATAGAGCAAATATATCATACTATGTAGAAAAAGGTTGGTTAGATAGTAAGCATACTGTATTATTTGGAAATGTACTAGGAATTAGCAAAGAATATTTAGAGACTAGAAAGGAAACGTTGATAGATGAAAGGTAAAGAATTATTAAAGAAAAAGTTTGAAGAAAGTGGACTAATTTTACACGCATTTGCTGTAAAAAATAGAATTAAAATAAAAGACCTACAAAATGTACTAGAAAATGGACAAGATATAGATTTAGCTATGGCTATAAAGTTATATGCTGCTACTGGGATAAGCTTAGGTGAATGGCTGGAAAATAACAAGGAAGAGGACAAATAAATGCAACAATTTGGAGATATTGTATATAGAAAGTGTATAAGATTTAAAGATGCTAAAAAAACTGATTATAAATTAAGTGGACACCCTACAATTAATTTATCTGTAGGGAGTGATGGATATTATTACTGTGTTGTACTAACAAGCAACAAAAAATTAGCAAAAGCTAATAGAAATTTCTTTTACAGGCTGGAAAATAAAAAATCTACTGGACTTTACTATGATACATTTGTGAATCTAAGATATATCTACAAAATTCCTAGAGATGCTATGATAGAAGATAGATATGTAGATGATAAGCAAATGAATGAGATTTGTACACAATTAATAGATATTTTTGACAACGTAAGAGAGAATAATCAAGACCTAGAGGAAAAAACTATGGATAATATCCTAAAAAACCTAAGACAATTTGTTAATGGTTCTGAACCTAAATTTTAATAAGGAGATGTACACAATGGAACAAAATAATGATAGACAAGTAATAAAAATTACTCAAGGTGCTTTTTATAATAAATATTTAGAGTATATGCAACACCTATCACAAATGATGGTAGTATATGTAGAGTTAAAAGAGAAGTATGATATAAATTCCACCATATTCTACCCATATGTAGAGAGATTAATAGTTTTGCCTACTGAATATGATAAAAACAATGAAAAGTTTAATAATATGTTTATGAAAAGACCAATAGATAGTAATGGTGCAAGACAAAGCAAAAAAACACACCAGATAAACAAAGATTGGACTAAAAAACTGAAAGAGTTAGACATAAAAGATATACAAGAGCCTAATATTATTGAATATCTAGAACTGAAAAGTGCAAATATTGA
>CAZIGN010000110.1:0-2030 GCA_964538805.1 uncultured Lachnospiraceae bacterium | reverse complement strand
ATTAAAATATAGGTAGGCAAGACAGGAGTGGAGATACTCTAGGTTACATTTAAGTAGGACTGTCAGAAACATTACCGATTACGGGCTTAGGTAGTGGTTGTAACTATTAGATTATTATTTTTTTCACAAATACAAGGGATAACTACGCCTTGTAACGGGGGGTTTCCCTAACTCTAATCTACAACAAATACACATTATCTCTTGTGGGTTTAGGCTTTATGTATTTTGTCTTAACTTTAATTACTCATTTGAATTGCTTCCCTAAAACCCTTGAAGGGTTTTAGGCTTTTAACGAAGTTAAAAGAACTAACTCTTTTGCACATAGGTTGCAAGGTTTAGGTTTGGTTGGTGGGTTTAGGGATGTTAACTATTCAAGTGGTTAATTCCTATTGATAAGAAATTAAATTAAAATTTCTCTTGACAAGTGGTAAAACATATGGTAATATAAATATATAAACGAGTAAGTGAAAGGTAATAAGTAAGAGTTTGGTTAGGAGTTAGATGGGTAATTTGGTCTGACGCCCAAATTCTAATAAGGATAACAAGAAAGAGAGATGAGTATAATGTTATATAGTAATAATGAATTAAGAGATTTGTATTTAGAACACTTAAAGTACAAGAATAATTCCACTAATACAATAGATAATTATAGAGTAGTAATTAATCAAATGTATGACTTGGGAATTAAAGACTTGGAGAATGTAAGTTGGAAAGAGATACAAGAAATTCCTACAAGATGGAATGAGAGTAGAGTAGAAATGGGTATGCAACCTTATAGAGATGATACAATAGCTGCTAAAATGTCTGCTATCAAATCATTCTTCACTTTTCTAAAGAAGTATAATTATATAGAAAACAATGTAGGTGAACAGTTGTTCATACCTAAAGCTACCAAGGGCAATAATGAGATAAAAACTATATCTATTAAGGAATATAGGAAAATGTTAGAGGCTTGTTCTTATGATAGAAACGCAGAACGTAATAGATTAATGATAGAAATGTTATTCAATACTGGTTTAAGGCTAACTGAATTGATAGCTTTAAATGTAGGAGACGTTAAGGATAATAAGGTAGTAGTACGACAAGGTAAAGGTAATAAACGTAGAATTGTATTCATTAATGATGTATTACAAGACAAAATAGATAAGTATGTTGAAAAGGAAAAGAAAAAAACTGTAATCAATGATGAGTTTGATAAACACCCACTCTTCAAAAGTGAAAGAGGTATGAGAATATCTGCTTCAAGTATTCAAAGTATAGTGAAAGCTGCTGGAGAGTATGCTGGTAGACCAGATATACACCCACATATGCTAAGGTCTAGTTATGCAACGTATTTGATAGAAAATGACACACCAATTCACGTTGTGAGAGATTTGCTAGGACACGAGAGCTTAGATACCACTTTAAGATATGTAAAAGTTATGGAACAACATAAGATGGATAGTACAAAACTATTCTTAGATGCAAATGACTTGAAAAATACTGATGATAATATAGAAAAAATGTTAGAGAACGTAGATAAAGATAAGTTGTTAGAATTTTTATTAAAAAATCAAAAATAACTCTTGACATTGATAAGATTGTGTGTTATTATGTATATAACGTAAAAGAAAGGAAACGATAATATGCAAAATATTAAAAATGAAGTACTCAATATAAGAGAGGAGTACGAGTGTAAATATGTAGGTGAACCAGAACTGCAAACCATTAGGTATAGACTACAAAACATAAATAACCAAGCTAAAATCACAGTAGAACGTGGGATTAGTAATATAGTTTATTTTTATGTAGAATTAGAATCCGAAAAATACGGAAACATTATGTATGTGAGGTAAAATATGAACGAACTAATAGAATTTGCTAAAGAATTCAGAAATAGACATGGTAGAAGTCCTTTTATATTCTTATCGGGTGCTATATCAAGTCGACTAGACACTTATAGAGATGACTTTAATGAAGTTGAAGAAACTCTCAAGGACTTAGGATTAACTTGCTATAATCCTACAATCATTCCAAGCGACACAGAGTGG
>CAZIGN010000109.1:0-5757 GCA_964538805.1 uncultured Lachnospiraceae bacterium | reverse complement strand
TTTACTGCTTCATCTATATATTCTTTTTCATTAGTCAAAATGCATTCTTCTTCATTTAAAGAGTTATGTAATCTCTTTACTATTTTGTATTTTTTTGCATTTCCTTTTATTAATATTTTCACTTTTAATAAATTATTTTCATTTATTATTTTATATTCTATTTTTTCAATTGTTTCATCTTTTATTTTGTTTATAGTAATACCTTGAATACATACATATTTTCCTGAAAATTCAATGATAAAACTATCATTTTCTAAATCTACTTTGTAATCTATAGAGTTAATACTTTTATCATTAATCCATAGACCTGGCATTTTTTGATTATTTATCTTTACATTTAATGTTACATCACCTTCATCATCTTTATCCCCAGCTTCAATTCTTATATTATAACTACCTTTTAAAAATTTTCCTTCTTTTAGTGATATCTTATAAGAGTTGTTACCTAGTTTTTCTACTGATAATTCGGATTCATTATTTAACTCATTATTAAGTTCGTTATTATTGAATTTTAGATAATACATTTTAGATAATTACCTCTATCCCATAGATTTATATGCAAAAAAGATGCTACTACATACATAAGTATATAATAACATCTTAGTTTTTTTTATGCTAGGAAATCCTTTATTTTTTTGCTTCTTATAGGATTTCTAAGCTTTCTTAAGGCTTTTGCTTCTATTTGTCTTATTCTCTCTCTTGTAACGTTGAATTCTTTTCCTACTTCTTCAAGTGTTCTTGGGTGTCCGTCTTCTAATCCGAATCTTAGAATAATTACTTGCTTTTCTCTTTCTTTTAAGTCTTCAAGAAGAGTATCTATATGCTCTCTTAGCATTACTGATTCAATGTTTTGTTCTGGTGTAACTGCATTATTATCAGCTACAAAATCACCAAGATTAGAATCATCTTCTTCACCAATAGGTGTTTCTAGAGATGCTGGTTCTCTTGCAATTTGCATGATCTCTAAGACTTTTTCTTCCGTCATATCTAAAGCTACTGCAAGTTCTAATGTACTAGGCTCATATCCAAGCTCTAGTGTTAACTTTCTTTGCATCTTAGACATTCTATTGATTGTCTCTACCATATGAACTGGAACTCTTATAGTTCTAGCCTGATCTGCTAATGCTCTAGTTACAGACTGTCTAATCCACCAAGTAGCATATGTACTTAACTTATAGCCTTTTTCATAATCAAACTTTTCTACACCTTTTATAAGACCAAGGTTTCCTTCTTGCACTAAGTCTAAAAAGCTCATTCCTCTTCCTGTGTATCTTTTTGCAATACTTACAACAAGTCTTAGGTTTGCTTCTATTAATCTATCCTTAGCAATATTATCACCTTCTGCTTTTCTTTTAGCTAACTTAAGTTCATCTTCTGCAGATAAAAGAGGCACTGTTCCTATCTCTTTTAAATACATTCTTACAGGATCTTCTGTTCCTATGCCTTCTAAAAGATTGACTGCTTCTAAATCAATGTTCTCTTCTTCTTCTTCCTCAACAAAATCTTCATCAGTTGGTTCAATAAGAAGGTCTATCTCAATTGTTTCTAACTTTTCTTCGGTACCGCTGTTAATGGTGATTTTATTTTCCTCTAAGTACTTATATACTTTTTCCATCTGTTCGATGTCTACGCCTAAACCGTCTAAAATCCCATCTATGTCTTTTAGATCAAGCACGTTTCCTTTACTTTTTGCCAAATCTAATAATTTGCCTAATCTTTCCACAAATTCAACTTTGTTCATAAGTATCGTCCTTTCGTGAATCAGCCCTCATCTGACACTTACATTAAAAATATTTTTCTTCCGGTGTGTCATTATACACAAAATAATAGCCGGTGTAAACCAGCTTATTAAGATTTCTTGTTTTTCGTTAAAAAGTCTAAGAATCTCTTTTTTTTACAGTAAAGTTTATGAATTTTTAAATACACAAAATTATTGCTTTTTGTTATTAAATATGAAACAGTTTTTTTAATATTGTCCTGTTATAATCTTAATTGCTTTTTGCTCATTAATGATTTTAATTTTTTTGGGAGCTCCACCATATTCTCCATCAAGAACCCAAGGTGCTTTGTCATAAGATAATATTCTTAGGCATCTTGTTTTAAAAGTTATTACATTATCACACTTTTTATTAAATCCTATCAGAGTTAAAATAATATCTTTCATCTCGATGGGATTCTTAGGTGCTTTTATTAGTGTAACCTCATAAAGTCCATCATCTAACAAAACTTTATCACCTGTTATTCCTTTAAAGCCACCTGCCGAAAGTGAGTTTGAAACCATTCCAAATAAATAATCACCTTCTATAATATTCTTGCCATATTGCATCTTCATCTTATATGTTCTAAGTGATGATAACTTCTTTATGCCTTCAAGTATGTAAGCTTGATGACCTAGTACATTTTTCATCTCTTGTTTTGTCATATAGGATACGTCTGTAAATGCACCAAAAGCAGCTATATATATAAAGCTTTTTGTATTAAAATGTCCAACATCAACTTCTTTAATATTACCTTTTACAATAAGTTTTGCAGCATTTTCCATGTTTTTAGGTAATTTTATACTTGAAGCAAAATCGTTAGTAGAACCTGATGGAATATAACCTAGAATTGGTTTTTTATCAAGTGGAACTATCCCTGATATAACCTCACTAAGAGTTCCATCACCACCCGAACAGACAACCAGATCATAGTCTTTTGAATAATTAAGTACTTGATCTCTAGCATCTAATCTAGCTTGAGTTGGTCTAACTTCAACTCTGTATCCAGCTTTTACAAATATGTCAATAATATTTGATAGTTTAGAATTAATCTGTGCTTTTCCTGATTTTGCATTATAAATTAATAACAATCTTTTCATTAAGGCTTCCCCTTTAATTAATAAGTATTCAACATATTATAACATAAGAATTAAATTTTGCTAGTGCTATTTTTAAGCCAGTTTTTAATATCTTCTTCTAAATATGGCGATAACTCATTGTAAACTTTTTCATGGTAATCATTTAATCTTTTTTTATCCTTTGAATCAAAAACATTTAAATCAATTAATCTATTATCAATGGGCACTATAGTTAATGTTTCAAATCTTAAAAATTCACCATATTCATTTTCCATTTCACTTATACAAAGAAGTTCGTTTTCAATCCTTATTCCATACTTATCCTGAATGTATACGCCTGGCTCATTAGTTGTAACCATACCTGGTAAAATCTCGGTAGAATCATTTCTAAGTGGTGTAACCTTCCATCTAAAACCATTAGGTGGTTCATGGACTGTAGAAAAGTAACCAACACCATGGCCTGTTCCACATTTATAATCTATAAATTCTTTCCAAAGTTCACCTCTAGCTAATATATCTAGATTAATTCCAGTACAACCCTTTAAGAAAACAGCATCTGAAAGATTAAGCATTCCTTTTAACACAAGGGTATAATGTCTTTTAAATTCATCAGAAACTTCTCCTAAAGCTATTGTCCTTGTTATATCTGTTGTTCCATAAAGATATTGTCCACCCGAATCAATTAAAATGCTTCCTTTTGGATTTAGTTTATGATTTTTCATTGAAGGTTCATAGTGCATCATTGCTGCATTTTCATTATAAGCTGCAATAGTTGAAAAACTTTCTTCTATGAAACTTTTTTCCTCTTGCCTTATCTCATATAGTTTTTGAGCTACATCGGTTTCTTTTATTTCTTCTTTTGATAATTCTAAATTATCAAGATAGTATAAGAATTTAACCATTGCTAAACCATCTTTTAGATGAGCTTTTTTCAGGTTTTCTATTTCTACTTGATTTTTTATTGATTTTAGAATAACAACTGGACTTTGTTCTAGTTTAACACTTGAAAATGTTTCAACTAGTTGAATGTATAATTTATAATTTAAGGTTTTAGGATCACAGTGAACTACTTTTTTAGATAATTCTTCTTTTTTCTTGGCTATATAATTATTCAAGCTTTCATATTCTTCTACTTTAACTTCTTGTGCTTTTAAATACTCTGCTGCTTTTTTTGTCAAAGAGTCTTTATTAAGAAATAAAACCACTTCATTTTTACTAATTATTGAAAATGAATAAAACATAGGATTTAATTCAATGTCATTAGCTCTCAAATTAAAAATCCAAGCGTTCTCTTCAAGTGAAGTTATTATTATGTAATCGGTATTATTATTCTCAAGGTATTCATTAATTGCTGATAATTTTTCTTTAGTTTCTTTACCTGTATATTGTTTTTCAAGATGATAGATATCTGTAAACTCTAATTTTTCTCTGTCTGTCCATATTTTCTCAATATAATTATTATCATATATGATATTCTTTTCATACTTTTTAGAAAGCTTTTCAATTGTCAGGACTTCATTAAGATTTACAACTTCTCCATCAAACATTATACTTTTATCTTCTTTATTTTCTATTATAACCTTTTCTAAGTATTCATTTAGAGTTAATACACCTTTATCACCTATTCGCATTAGTATAATATCTGTATCCTTTAATTCTTCCTCTGCCTGAACAAAGTATCTTCCATCTGTAAATAACACTGTTTCGTTTTTTGTTATAACTAAAGTTCCTGCTGATCCTGTAAAACCTGACAGGAATTCTCTTACTTTAAAATAGTCTGAGATATACTCACTAGAGTGTTTATCCGAAGTAAAAACCACATACGCAAGTACATGGTCTTTTTTCATATATTCTTTAATCTTATGTAAATTTTCTTTTATAGTTTTTTTGTCTTTTATTACTAAACTCAATTTATTACCTTCTTTCTATCTTTACAGCTAGAATAATACTATACTAATAGCCATAATAAACATTCCTGCTATCAAACCATAAATTGATAAATGATGTTCACCATATTCTCTAGCCGCAGGTAGCAATTCATCAATCGATATAAATACCATTATACCTGCAACAATTCCAAAAACCACACCAAATAAAGTGTCATTTAAAAATGGGCTTAACAATACATATCCTATAATTGCGCCTACAGGTTCTGCAAGACCTGATATAAAGGAATACTTAAACGCTTTTTTCTTATCTCCTGTAGCATAATAAATAGGTGCTGATACAGCTATACCTTCTGGTATATTATGAATTGCTATTGCTATTGCTATTGGTATTGCAATTGTAGGATCTTGAAGCCCTGCAATAAAAGTAGCTATTCCTTCTGGAAAGTTATGTATAGCGATCGCTAGTGCGGTAAACATTCCCATCCTCATAAGCTTATGCTTTGCAACCTTTTTTTCACTCTTTAATTCCTGATGCTCGCTTTCAAATTCTTCTCTGCCTGTTTCTAATTCTTCTACTAGTTTTATCTCATGTGGGTTTTCTTCTGATGGTATAAGTTTATCTATAACAGCTATTAACAATATACCTCCAAAAAATGATATCAGTGCTATCCAAGATCCTTTTACTTCGCCTAGACTATCTACTAGATGTTCATTCGCTTTTTGTAATATCTCTACTAATGATACATATATCATAACACCTGCTGAAAAACCAAGTGATATTGACAAAAACTTCATGTTTGTTCTCTTTGCAAATAACGCTATTGCACTTCCTATTCCTGTTGATAATCCAGCAAATAAGGTTAACGCAAACGCAAATAATACATTACCTTCCATTATCTTTTACCTTTCTAGTTTCTCTATATTGATATACCTCTTTATATTGATGTGTTTCTTTTTAAAAATGCTTTGTTTTCATACATCTTGTTGTCCGCTCTTCTGATAGTCGAATTAATGTCCTCATCAATTTTTTTA
>CAZIGN010000108.1:1682-5845 GCA_964538805.1 uncultured Lachnospiraceae bacterium | reverse complement strand
CCATCTTGAACCTCCTTTTTATTTTATTTCTTTCACCATATAATATCATTCATGCACTCACTCGCTTCTATTTTCGCTTGTGATGATGTGTGAATGTATCTGTTTGTTGTTTGAGGATTGCTGTGTCCAAATATACTTTGTATTGTGCTTATAGAAATATTATTTTCTGACAATATTGTTCCACAAGTGTGTCTAAAAGTATGGGGAGTTATACCTTTGTCATGAAGTCCAGACTTTTCAAGCTGTTGCTTGATGATTTTTCTTAGTCCAGATATGCTTAGTGGTTTTCCTGTTACACCTGTGAATATTTTAGTTTCTGTTTCGTCACCTCTCATTATTAGATACGATTTTATTTCGTTTATTAAATTCTCTGGTAAGTTTAACTTTCTTTCTTTATTCCCTTTACCTATGATCCTTAATTCAGTTCCTTTTATATCTTTGATGTCTAAATTCTTTAACTCTCTTAATCTTAATCCAGTTGTTAATAAGGTTTTTATTATTAACTTGTCTCTCTTCTGCAATATATTTGTCGTTGGTTTGTTTATTGTTCTCAGTAAGATTTCAACTTCTTCTGTATCCATAAATCTAGATTCTCTAAACTTGTTTTCCCTTAAAGGAATAATATTTTTAACCTTCTCGTCAACCTCGCCTATGTCTTGTAGATACTCTAAAAAACCATTAAGGCTTGACAGCTTCCTATTAAATGTTGCGTCTTTATAGTTTTTTTCATCTAAAATCTTACTATATTTTGATAGGTTAAACGTAGTCAAGTCTTCTGGATTGTAATTATTGTTTACTGCAAACTCAATAAATTGATTTAAGTCTACTAGATAATTCTTTTCTGTAAGTTCAGGAAACTTTCTAAGCTCCAAATAGCTTTCTAAATACTCATTCCATTTCTCTTTTAATAACATAGATTTTACCTCCTTAATCTATAAAACGTAGCAGCTATATCGTACAACCTATAATCTTCTAGTGCAATTAATACTTTCCCACCCGGATGACCTAACTTATCGATATACTTCCCACTAGACACAAACTCTAGGGCGTATTTTTTTACAACTTCTTTTTCCCCATCTGTGTATTGTAATGTTTTAAATCTACGTCTGTTTAGTTTCATATCTATTTTTAATTTCAAATAACTTATACTACAATCTATCATATTGAATATAGTATGTTTCATATTGCTCACTCCTATTACTATTTTGTTGTTACTGTGTTTTTTTTGGGGAGAGTATATTTCAACCCTCCCCTCAAATAAAAAATAAAAAAGGTTTTAAATGAAAAACTTATATATATTATACCACACTTAAGAAAATTGTAAACATTTAATTTGCAAATATATCTTCTTCTTCAAAATAAGTGTGGTACACTTCATACCCATTTCTATCTGCGTATATTTGTAAGATCTTAAAGAACTCTATTTCCATTTCTTCTTTATCAGTTGCAAGGGATAGAACTTCTCTATGGTTATCCATCCTTTGCAAGGTTATTTGAGATATATTTCCATATACTATTTTCTCTATCGTGGCTGGTATTTTTTGTTCTACAACTTCATTGTCTTTGTATTTTTTTAGAATGTTTTTCTGTCTATTCCATTTATGGTCAAACAAATAATCCCTGTCTGTTGTTTTATAGTTCTCTACAACACAAGCATTATTTTTAAACCTAAAGTATGTTGCATCAAGCACTTCACCTAACAAACCTTCTGAATGAACTGTCTGTCCACCTTCGTTAGCCTTCTTTATCAGCTTAGTTCCTACCATTCCTAATACATTGCTCGCTAAGAATTTATCTTTTGGTAATGTAACCTTCTCTTTTATTTCCTCAATTACCGTATCAGCTAAATAGTCATAATATTGGTCTAGTTTATCTAAAGTTGTTGTCATATTATACCTCCTATTTACATAATTATAACAAATTATCTTTTGACTTTTATCATATCATTTAATTCCTTTATAGTATAGTCGTCAAACTCACCTTTAAAATTATGGAATTTATTATAATAATATTTATTATTATTTCTTGTATTATTATATCCGACTTTTTCGCCGAGTGGTTTTGGGTCGAGTGGTTTTTCACTGCTCAAACCCTGTTGGTCACTGCGTTTGCCCTGTTTTTTACCACTCGGTCTTTTAGTCGGGTGGTTTTCTACATATCCACAGCTTATCCACAGAGCCCTGTGAATAACTTTCCCTGTATCTTCATCTCTTAATATTTTTCTTTCTAGATACCCCCTTCTAACAAGACTTGTTATCCATTTACTAACTGTGTCTTCTGATACATTATATAATCTTGCAAAGTATTTATTACTAGCCCAACAATACCCTTCTTTATTACACAATGATGTAATCTCACCATACAATAGTTTCTCATTTGCCTTTAACGTGTTATCGTATCTTACATTAGCTGGTATTATAGCATAATATGTTGGTTGTTCTAGCATCATTGTCACTCCTTTAATTCTATACAGTATTTACCATAGTCTATTCTAGGGATCTTATGTTGTTCCATTACTTTACACGCTTCTGTAATTTTATTTTCCTTAATCAATCTTCTTATCTTGTTCATTGAATACTTATATAAAAAAGTATCTACGTCTGATATTTTATACATAATCTCTCTCCTTTATCCTTGTTTTATTATTTCGCTTCCATAAGTTTCTCTAATATCTATAAAAGATTTACCACTTGAATACCTTTTAGGTTCAACTCCCATTGTGTGATACCATTTCTTATGTTTTCCACTATACCAAAAGCCTAACTCTTTTAGGTTTTCTTTATATTTTTTAGTGTTACCTGAAACCCATACCCAATTACCTATAATCTCTACTGTAACATCAGAAAATGTCATAATTTTATTTATAATATCTTCAAAGACACCATTCTTTTCTTGCTTACTTTCTTTTAATAAGGATTTAAATTCTGTATATAAACCATTGACCTCTTGCATTACCTTAAGATCACCACCCATATCTGGGTGATGTTCTTTTGATAATTTTAAATATAATTTCTTTAAGTTTTCTTGTGTTTCTACATTTTTAAATAATTGTCTTAAATTTTTCATTACTTTAATCTCCTTTATATTTATTGTTAAAAATTTATGAATGTAAATCTCCAGTATTTATATTCATATCAAACACTTCTGCTTTACCAAACACCTTTGCATCACCACAAACCATTCCGTTACCATATACTTTTGCATATCCAAAAACACTTGCAGATCCATAAATGTTTGCTCTGGCAAAAACCCTTGCACTATCAAACACTTTTGCTGTGTCATACACTTCTGCACAACCAAAAACTTTTGCACTATCAAACACTTTTGCTTTCTCAAAAACCCCTGCATCATCAGATACCTGTGCATGTCCAAAAACACTTGCCTCATCGCTTACAACTGCATTGTTGTACACTTTTGCATTATCATATATTGTAGCAGACCTAGAAACATATGCGTTATCATAAACTTTTGCATTGTCATAAATCCAGCACGTTCCTTCATGCGATAAATTGTCTTCTGACTCCACATATCCACCTAAATCACCAGCTTTTACATCACCAAAATCTTTTAAGGCTTTGATTCTATATAAAATTCTTCCCCCCGATGAAGTCATAGAGTTGGTTAGTTCATATTTTATATTATTTTCTCTTTCTGTAATATATGATTGAGAGTAATTGGTTTTCAATATAAACTCAAACAATTGGTCAATGTCCAAATCTTTTTCTATTAATTTGTCATTATAATATACATAAAAACATAATTCTGATTCATCAAAATATTCACCGAAATCTTGATCATCTTCTTCTAGGCTTGCCAAATCAAGAAATCTATAAAACTCCATATTCTTTCTTATCATCACAAAATTATATCCCTTGTCAAAGAATCTATTGACATCTATTAAGTCTTTATAAATTTTTGTAAGCTCTTCTTCGACTTCGTCAATTGTATTTACAGTACCTATGCAATCTTCTTCATCATAAATGTTATAAGCCTTGACAACATATTCCGTTTCGTATTCTAGGGACTCTTTAATTTTTTCTATATAATCTTCAATGTGTTCATAAGTGTTTCTAACACTACCAGCAGCTTCATATATGTCCCTCATAGTTCCAACAACTTCTACTCTATATCCTAAGTCATCTAAAATTTTAAAGTTTTTCATT
>CAZIGN010000108.1:0-1582 GCA_964538805.1 uncultured Lachnospiraceae bacterium | reverse complement strand
CTTCAATTCCCAAGATGATTAAAAACCATTTCCAATCTCCTCTAAATAGTGGTACAAACATTCCAAAGAAAAACATGCTCCAACTAAAACCAATTTTTATTTCTTTTATTTTTCCGATATCGTTTTTTACTCTAATTTTCATATTATTTATCTCCTTCTGGTTAGAGCTATCTGTTTTTAAGATAGCTCTTTTTATATTTCCAATACTGTGCTTTCATTTCTCACTACATAATTTGAAAGATTAAGTTTTTCTCTTGCTTTTTCTTCACTGTCATAGCCTTGGACATAAAACTTTTGACCGTTTTTGTATGCTATGATGTAGTAACTGTACTCCAACCCTGTTGCATACTCTATCTTTAAAGCATCAGGATCAAATAGCAATAAGGTTTTACTTTTTATAATCATCAAATACCTCCTAAATATTTTTCAAATACTTCGTCATCTTTAACTCCCCATTGGTCTAGGTCGTAATTGCCCTCACCATACTCGTCATCTAAGATCTCAATAGCTTGTTCTTCCCCAAAGTAAAGTCCGTCTATTTTGTAGAAAGGACTCTCTCCAATATCACCAATTATACTTTCCCACTTCCTTTCTTCTCTTCTTAATAGTTCGGCTTCTTCCTCAAAATAATTGCCTACACCTGCTGGATAGTTGCTCATTCTATAACATCCCAAATTTCCAAGTGTTCTGACAAAACTCTATCCCTTCTGGATAGTTCATTGTCAACTCCCTTGACCATCACCGATACTGTAAAGATCATAAAGATTGCAAGCAATACAATCGCTGCAATCAATCTCCTAACTTTATACTTCATATCATTTTTCATATTAGTCCCCCTTTATTTCATAATCATAAAAATCAGATACTTCTAGTACTATATTTCCTTGTTTATATTTCTTTTCAGCTAGGTATAGTGCTTGGTCTAAGTTAATAGCACCTATTTCTACAACTCTTTTAAAGGTTTCTATCACTTCAATTTCATAAAGTTTACCTTCAATTCTAAATGATAAGAGTTGTTGTATATCATCTCTATCAAATTCATTTAACTCATAGAATTGTTCTATAATATAATCCTCATTTTCTTCTAGTATTTTGTATAGCTCATCTTTATTCAGAGATACAAGTCTATTATCAATTAACTTTACAAACTCATCGTGAATACAGTAGTTGCCATTTGTTATCCAGTCAGCAAATTCTATCAAGTCATGGTTATAAATTTCCATTGTCAAGTTTCGGTCATTATTTTTTAGGTAGATTAAATGTTCTAATCTATCATCTTCAAAATATGCTTTCATTTCAGTTAGTAGTTGTTGTAATTGTTCACCAGTATATTTGTTTTTCATTTTGTTGTCTCCTTTTTTATATTTTTCCATTTATTTTTTTAGTATTCTATCGATTTGTTTTTGAGAAATCGTAATGTATATTTCATTTTCTTCTACTTCAAACCATTCTACATTTTCCAGAAGCAAATCCATTACTTCTTCTGAAAACAGGTCTCTATTTATTGTCACTTCATAAAGATCGTTTTCATTCATTTTGCCTTTTCTTCCATATTGTACGTCTTCAAGTAACTTAGTTAGAT
>CAZIGN010000107.1:0-5906 GCA_964538805.1 uncultured Lachnospiraceae bacterium | reverse complement strand
TACATTTTCATTCCTCCTTTATAAAATCTTAAGAAAACTTTTATCTGTCTTTACACCTTAATGATATTACAATAGCCGTAATTTATCAATCGAAAAAATTTACTAAAATATCTTTAAAATTATACAAAAATCAAAGGAATAAGCTAAAAAAAGAAACTTTAATTATAAATTATGAAAATTATAAAGGTTGATAGAATAAATTATAGGGGTTATAATAATTTTTAACAGTAAAAGAAAACGGAGGAATTCATATGGAGGAATCAATTAAGGAATTAGAATCTCAGGCAAGAGAGATAATAATTGAAGTTTGTGAACTTTCAGGTATAAAAAATGGAGAAACATTACTAATAGGATGTTCCACAAGTGAAATAATTGGCGAGCATATGGGAACAAACTCTAGTTTAGAAGTTGCACAAGCAATATTTAGAAGCATATATAAGATAGTAAAAGAAAAAGATATTATATTAGCAGTACAGTGTTGTGAACATTTGAATAGATGCATCATTATTGAAAGTAAAGACTCGGATTCATATGAAAAAGTAAATGTAATTCCTCATCAAAAAGCAGGTGGTGCATTTGCTACCATAGCTTATAAGACATTTTCTAATCCAGTTGCGCTAGAAGAAATTAAAGCGGATGTTGGTATAGATATTGGAGGAGTTCTAATAGGAATGAACCTTAAAAAAGTGGCTGTTCCCTTAAGAATGAATAATAAACATTTAGGCAAAGCTATTGTTATTGCTGCTAGAACAAGAGCAAAGTATATAGGTGGCCCTAGAGCTATATATGAAGAGCTTTAGTAATAAGCCCTTTACTAATAAAATCTAAAATAAAAAAGCGGAGATTACTATAAAAAATATGAATAAAGAATTATTACTAGAAAAAGCAGTCAAAGTATTAGATAAAATAAAACAAAAATCACCTCTAATTCATAGTATTACTAATTATGTTACGGCAAATGATTGTGCGAATACAATATTAGCCCTAGGCGCTTTAGCTATAATGACAGATGATAAAAATGAAGTTTATGAAATTACTAAAAAAAGTAAAAGCTTAGTTATTAATACAGGAACTTTGAGTGAGAATAAACTCGAGTCAATGCTTATATCTTCTAAGCTTGCGAATGAATTAAATATACCAGTTATATTAGACCCAGTAGGCGTTGGTGGGACAACATTTAGAAACGAAGCTGTAAAAAGATTATTAAATGAAGCACATTTTAATATTATTAGAGGAAATATTTCTGAGATAGCTTTTATTGATGGTGAAAAACCAACAGCTGTGGGAGTGGATTCTTTGGTTTTACTAGACACAAAAGACACTATAAAGATAGCGAAAAATGTAGTAAATAAATATAACTGCACCACCGTTATAACAGGAGTAAATGACATTTTAGCAGATGACAAAAATATAGCAATAATAAAAAATGGTCACAAGAATATGAAAAAGATTACAGGAGCAGGATGTATGTCAAGCGCGGCAATAGGCGCATGTGCTGGGGCAAGTAGTGATGATTTTGTCTCCGCCTTTACTGCGATGTTATTAATGGGTGTAGCAGCAAACATTGCAGGAGAAAGCAACAACAAACAAGGCATTTATACTTTCAGAAACTCTCTGATGGACAATATAAGTCTAATAGATCATGAAAAATTAATAAAATACGCAGAATTTGATTTGCTGAATTCTGATTTAATATAATAAAAAAGGATGGTTAATAAATTGAATAAGAAAGAAATAAATTACAATTTATATTTATGTACAGACAAAGATATAATAACAACCCCTACAGTTAAAGAGGCGGTGGAGCTTGCAATAAAAGGTGGGGTATCAGTTGTGCAATTAAGAGAAAAAGATATTACAACTAAAGAATACATTATAAAAGCTAATACTTTAAAAGAAGTAACTGACAAATACAACGTACCACTAATAATAAATGACAGAGTTGATATTGCAAAAGCTTGTGACTGTGCAGGTGTGCATCTAGGAAGAGATGATTTGCCAGTAGAGATAGCAAGAGAAATATTAGGAGAAAAAAAGATAATTGGAATGTCGGTTGCAACTATAGATGAAGCAAAAGATGCAGAAAAAAGAGGAGCGGATTATATAGGAGTTGGTGCTATGTTTACAACAACTACTAAGACGAATACAAGAAGTGTAAGTGTTGAAATGTTAAAACAAATCAAAAGTAGTGTTAATATTCCTGTGGTTGCAATCGGTGGAATAAATGAAAACAACATAATAAAATTAAAAGACACAAACATAGATGGAGTTGCTGTAATATCTGCAATTATTGGTAAAAAAGATATTACAAAGGCTGCAAATAGAATTCATGAAGTTTTTACATATTAAATAATAAGAGAGTGCATGTATATGAATTATGAAAAAAAACAAGTTAAATCGGTATTAACTATAGCGGGAAGTGATTGTAGTGGAGGAGCAGGAATTCAAGCAGACATAAAGACAATAACTGCCCATAGATTATATGCTACCTCCGTTATAACAGCTCTGACAGCTCAAAATACTACAGGAGTTTATGATATAGAAGCTGTTAACAAGGATTTTTTTAATAGTCAGTTAAAGTGTGTATTTGAAGATATATTTCCAGATGCAGTCAAGATAGGGATGCTTGCAAACGAGAGTCTCATAGAAGTTTTAATTGATAACTTAAAAAAGTATAAGCCTAGAAACATAGTACTAGATCCTGTAATGGTTTCTACTAGCGAGCATAGATTGTTATCAGAAAAAGCAATTAAATTATTAGAAAATGAATTGATTCCACTAACACATCTTATCACCCCTAATTTACAAGAAGCACAGCTACTTAGTAAAATAAATATTCAAGAAAAAGAAGATATGCTTAGAGCTGCGGAATTGATAATGAAAGATTATAAAGGATCTGTGTTAATTAAAGGAGGTCATAGCATTTTAGATTCAGATGACCTTTTAGTAACATGTGATTATGTTAACTGGTATAAATCAGAAAAAATCAACAACAATAATACTCATGGAACAGGTTGTACCTTGTCCTCTGCAATAGCTTGTAACTTAGCAAGTGAATATGCATTAATAGATGCTGTCAAAGAGGCAAAGAAATATATAAAAGGTGCAATTTTGTATCAACTAGATATGGGAAAAGGAAATGGTCCACTATATCATGCCTATAACATATAGAACGGAGATTTATGTATTTATTAATAGATAATAAAGATTCTTTTGTATACAATTTATCTTCTTGTATAAAAGAGTATAAAAAAGAAGTAATAATCATTAGAAATGATAAGTTAGATAAAAAAGTTATTGAAAAGATAATTACAGACAACAAAATCAAGGGAATTATAATATCGCCAGGCCCAGGTTCGCCAAAAGATAATCCAGAAGTTATAGAGTTGATAAAAGATTATAAAGAAAAACTTCCTATCTTAGGGGTGTGCTTAGGGCATCAAATGATAGCTTATGCGTTTGGTTATAAAATAAAAAAGAATCATTTTCCAAAACATGGAAAGGTTGAAAATATAGTTCATGATAAAAAGAATTTATTTTTTAATATAGATTCCCCTATGCAAATAACCAGATATCATTCACTAATTGTTGATGATAATAAAATTGAAGATAATTTCATAGTTAATTCAAGATCAGATGATGATGCTATAATGGCAATAACCCATAAAGAATATAGAATTTATGGCATACAATTTCATCCAGAGGCAGTTTTAACGCTAGAGGGAAAAACAATAATCAAAAACTTCATAGATGTTTGCGAAAATGTTATCCAAAAAACTTATACCTATAAAATAGAAAATATAAATACTCTTTGCGAGATCGCAAAAGCTATGTTTAATGTTAAAGAAGAATTTGTCTTTCTTGACACTACTCTTTTAGATAAAGAAAATAAATATTCTATTCTAGGCATGTCATGTGACACAAAGATATCAAATAAAAATGGTAAAACCTACATAAATGACATAGAAACAGATGGTGAATTTGAAGATATATTAGATGAAAAGCTAAAAATAAATAAAGAGGTTAATCACACAAAACTTCCATTTATAAATGGTGGACTAGGATATTTTTCATATGATTATGGAATGAAATTTGAAAACATTGTTTCAAGACATAAAAAAAATGATGAAGTTGATGAAGCAGCAGTATACTTTTTTAGATACTATCTGATAGAAGATAAGGAAAAAAATGAAGTCTTTTTAGCAACACAACAAAATATTAAAGATTTTTACAATTATTTAAAAGATATATTAAACTCTAAAATAAACAAAACAATAAAACACATAAATAAAAAAGAAAAATCACTATTTGAAAAAAATGATTATATAGAAGCTATTAGAAAGACAATTAATCATATAATAGAAGGTGATGTATATATAATGAATTTAACAAGAACTATTAAAACAGCTTCTAGCACAAATCCTTTTGAAATGTATGAATTTTTGTCAAAAAACAATCCTTTTCCGTATGGAGGATTTATTAACACTAAAGATTTTAGTATAATAAGCTCTTCCCCAGAAAGATTTATAAAAGTTAAAGATAAGTTTATAGAAACTTGCCCTATAAAAGGAACAAGAAAAAGAGGAAAAGATAAAAAAGAAGATGAAGTCTTAAAAAACGAACTTATAAATTCAGCAAAAGATAAAAGTGAATTGTTAATGATAGTAGATTTAGAAAGAAATGATATGAATCGAATTTGCAAAAGTGGTAGTGTAAAAGTAAAAGAGCTTTATAAGTTAAAAACCTATAGTACAGTTTATCATTTAGTAGCTAATATTGTTGGAGAATTAGAAAAAGACATAAGTTTTTCAGATATTTTAAAGGCTATGTTTCCAGGTGGTTCAATTACAGGAGCCCCAAAGATTAGAGCAATGGAGATAATCGATGAATTAGAAAAAAACAACAGAGGCATATATACAGGAAGTATGGGCTATATTGGATATGATGAAAGTATAGACCTTAATATACTGATTAGAACTGCTGTATATAAAGATGGAATATATAGTGTTGGTGTAGGTGGAGGGATAACTTGTGAATCTGAAGAAGAATTCGAGTATGAAGAAACTACACAAAAGTTTTTGGCACTAAAAGATGCTATTATGAATTATGACAATTAGTGTGAAGGAGAAAATGTGAAAATTATATTAGATGATGGATTAAATTTTGGTTTAGGTGTATTTGAAACAATAAAACTATTCAAGTCAAAACCTATGTTTTTAAAACAACATTTAAAAAGACTTGAAAATTCATTAGAACATCTTGAAATTATTAACGAAGAAGTAAAAGAAAAGCTAAACACAGAGTATATTATTAAATACATTGAAGACAATAAAGAAAAGTATTTTAACTATTCTAGAGTAAATGCATTAAAAATAACGGTAACAAAAGAGAATATTATATTTCAACTAAGAGAAGCAATGTATTGTTTAGAAGACTATGAAGAAGGTATAAAAGTCAATACTTCATCAGTGATAAGAAATGAAACTTCTTTTTTTGTATATCATAAAACCCTTAATTACGGAGATAATATATTAGAAAAAAGAAAAGCAGTAAAAAAAGGTTATGACGAAGTAGTATTTTTTAATACAAGAGGAGAACTATCTGAAGGAGCTGTATCAAATGTTTTTTTAGTTAAAGACAAAAAGATATATACACCTATGATTAAGTGTGGACTTTTAAATGGTATAATAAGGCAATATATAATAGAAAAATATGATTGCATCGAAACTATAATAAATAGAGAAGACATAAAAAACTATGATGAAATGTTTATAACTAATTCACTAATGGGGATAATGCCTGTACAAAGTATGGATGAGTGTGAATTTAAAGCAAAAGAATTAACCAAGAAACTTATAGAAGAATATAATGAAGAATTAAAAAAAGAGCTTTTACACTTTTAATTA
>CAZIGN010000106.1:0-5972 GCA_964538805.1 uncultured Lachnospiraceae bacterium | reverse complement strand
AACCAAAACCACTATAGCACTTGTTACATATTTGGCTTTTTTAGAATGTTTTTTTATACTGTCTGAATTCAAATCTTCATCTTCCCAAAACTTTGCCATTAAATCATCTCATTTCTTATATTATTTTTATACTTTTAGTATAGCATTTTAATATAAATATTTGTACTTTTTTAATTTTTGATGTACTATAAAATTTATATAAATGTTTAGAATATTATAACTCGTAAAAAGAAGGTGCAAAATGTCTATACTTAAAAACTCTGTAATCATTTTTTCAAAAACTACAAAAGCAGTTATAACTATTATTGCGACTTTTATAACTACTATTTTATTGATAATAAGTGGTATTTTATTATCTTTAAAATCAGGCGTTTTATTTGATACTAGCTTGTATTCAATTATTGATAACGAAAAAGTTTATGACACTGTAAAGGATTCAATCATAGATATTACAATAGTTGAATTTAAAAAATATGGGTTTGACGAAAAAACTATGTCTAAACTTATTACTAATGATTTAATTAATGAGATAGCTATTTTAACTACGACTATTATAGAAGATGAAAATGCAAGTATTGATTTATCTGGTATTGACAAAGAAGCCACTACTATATATCAAAAAACTGCTTCAATGCTAGTTGATGAATACATTGATTCGTTATATCTTAATGATGGTGTTGTTAGCGATGCCTCTATAGAAAATAATTCTATTGTCAAATCTTTTACAAGAAGATATGATGTTAACCTAGATGAGCAGATAAAGTTTATCCTTGTTTCAAAATATGGATATAATATTAATTTAGAAGAATATGGAAAAGAGGAATTAAAAAATAGCCTTCTAAAAGAAGTTACCTCATATATAGAACCTGAACTTTTAAAACAAGTTGATGCCGCCTTGTTAGATGCACAGTCAAGATTAGAAGAACTATCATATGATTTGCACAGCACTAAATTTATGGATGATTATAATAAATTCAAAAATATAATTGATTCTTTCTTACTTCCTTCAATTATTGTATCCCTTATAATTGTTTTTTTAATTCATTTTTTCGAGATTTTATTATACTTAAAAGAAAAATATAAAGTTCTTAGAAACCTTTTTGTTTCGTTTTTACTTTCATCAATAGTCCTCTTAATAATTGGTCATTTGACTTTTATTTTTAAAAACTTCATTAATTCTTTTTTAGCAAACTTAACAAAAGAAGAACTTACTATCTTCAATCTTATACTTAGCTTTGAAGATGCAATCCTTAATCCCTTCAACATAATTTCCTTGATTTTCTTTAGTCTTGCTGTTTTCTTTTTTTCATTGTATGTATTGCTTTCTAAAAAAATCAAAATCAACCAAATAAAGCTTTAACCAATTAATATTATACGTCTTATATATTAATAAAGAGTGAAGATACTATTTAGTAATCTACACTCTTTTATTCTATATGATTATTTTGTTTTTTCTTCTACTGTAGTAGTTTCTTGCGTTGTAGTAGCTTCTTTTGTTGTAGTTGTTTCTTCTGTTGAAGTAGCTTCTTCTATGTCATCAAATGTGAATATCTTCTTTTCAAATGAAAGTCTGTTTACAACATCGTTATCTAGTGAAATATCTGTAGTTTTTAGTAGTTTTTCATATTCTTTTTGAATAATTTCATTTTTTAAGTCAGATTCTTTTTGCTTTATCGCTATGTTTGTCGCTTCTTCATCATAATCTGTCTTACAAAAGGCAACATAATAAGTTGTATCAACTTTTGTCATTCCAGATTCTCCAGTCTTTAAAGAAAGAGCCAATTTTTCAAAATCATTTCCCTCCATGTCATTAATTCCTATGTTTCCTCCACTAGCAACAAGTCCATAGACAGATGCAACTTCTTCAATGTTTTCTCCCTTTTGAACCCTTTCAAAAATCTTGTTTGCTGTTTCTAAAGGTGCATTATTATTTGCACTTGATATCTTGACTGCATATATAAATGCTTGTTTTGCTTCTTCTTTTGATACTTCAATTTTTTCTGCAGATACTAGTTTTTCAATTATTTTTTCATATAATTTAGTGTCTTCATATATCTTTAAAAGCACATCTTTATTTGCATTTATTTTATTTAATAGATCTTTATCACTTTCTTTTAAAAACGCATCTACTTTATCTTTTATTTCATCTTTATCTTCCTTTGATAACTCAACATCATATTTATCTTTGTTTTCTACAAATACCGCATTTTTCTTTAACATAAGCATTGCTTCTGCAATAACAAGAGTCTGTAAACTACCACCCGACTGTGCATCAGCAGACCACTCTATTTCCTGTCCCTGAGTTACATATCTCGCTTCATATACTGCTTGTTGTGAATAAGCATAAAACTTTACTTCATCAAAGTATATATCTTTTCCATTTATTTCGCCTGCTACGGTTTCACTGTCAGGTAATTTTTTCTCCGAAAAAGCATATGTTAATCCAAATACTGCCGTTAGCCCAATCACAAGAGTTCCAATTATCATTAACACTCTTGTTTTCATAGATAGAGAACCTACCACAACCTCTTCTTTATTCTTATCTTTTTTTGTCTTTATTGTTCTTTTTCCCATCTTGTCCTTTACGTACCAACATTTTTTATATTGATATTCCTTCCTCTGATTTTAAAACAATTGTTTATTCGTTTTCTATCACTTCATCTTTTATTATTAAACTATTATCTATATCTTCGAAAATATCAAGTAGATTTTTCTTGTAATCAGATACATTCTTAAAACCACTTCTCTTGCTATAAGTAAAGTAAGGTGTTTTATCTGTTATAAACTTTACTTCTCCATTATATTTAGTTACAAATTCTTGAATCTTTGATATGTCGATTTTAGCATTATTATAAAGCTTCAATTTTATCATATTTTTCCCACCAGAAACTTCAGTTATATAAACTTTATGCGCTTTTGTCTTAATAATCGCAATGTCTAGCAAATTTGATACCGATCTAGGCAAATCACCAAATCTATCAATTAATTCATCAAGCATATCTTCATATTCTTCATCTGTCTCAATGCCTGCAATTCTTTTATAAATGTTAAGTTTCTGAATCTCATTTTTAATATATGATGGTGGAATAAATGCATCTATGTCTAGATCTACATTCGTCTCATAATCGTCTTCTGCTTTTTTATTGCCTTTTAACAATTCTACGGCTTCATTTAACATTTTGCAATATAAATCATAACCTACTGCTTCCATGTGTCCATGTTGCTCTGCACCAAGTATGTTACCTGCGCCCCTTATCTCAAGGTCTCTCATGGCAATCTTAAAACCTGCGCCTAATTCGGTGAATTCTTTTATTGCCTGTAATCTTTTTTCTGCAACTTCTTTGAGAACCTTGTCTCTTTTATACATTAAAAATGCATAGGAAGTTCTATTTGATCTACCAACACGACCTCTTAATTGATAAAGCTGAGAGAGTCCAAATTTATCTGCATCATGAATTATAATTGTATTAACGTTAGAAATGTCTAATCCTGTCTCAATTATTGTTGTTGAAACTAATACATCTATTTCGCCATTAATAAAATCATACATGATTTTTTCTAATTTTCTCTCACTCATTTGACCATGAGCATATACAACATTTAAATCTGGCATTAGGGCTGCGAGCTTGTTAGTTATTTCTTCGATGTTACTAACCCTATTGTAAACATAATAAACCTGTCCACCCCTTTTACACTCTCTGTTAATTGCTTCTCTAATTAATTCTTCATTGTGTTCCATTACATAAGTTTGAATAGGCTGTCTGTCTACTGGCGGTTCTTCAAGAACACTCATATCTCTTATACCAATCAAACTCATATGCAAAGTTCGTGGAATAGGTGTTGCTGTAAGCGTTAATACATCTACATTTTCTTTTATTTGTTTGATTTTTTCTTTGTGGGTAACTCCAAATCTTTGCTCTTCATCAATAATAAGAAGTCCTAAATCTTTAAATTTAATATCTTTTGATAATAACCTATGAGTGCCTATTACTATATCAACAAAGCCTTTTTTGAGCCCTTCAATAGTATTTTTTTGCATTAGTGGCGTTCTAAATCTTGACATAAGCTCTATCGACAATGGAAATTCTTTCATTCTTTGAACGAAATTATTGTAGTGTTGCTGGGCAAGTATCGTTGTGGGAACTAAGAAAGCCACTTGTTTTCCTTCTTGAACTGCTTTAAATGCTGCTCTTATAGCTATTTCGGTTTTTCCATAACCTACGTCACCACAAATAAGTCTATCCATAATTCTTTGACTTTCCATGTCTTTTTTTGTATCTTCAATAGCTGTTAACTGATCTTCTGTTTCTGCATATGGAAACATTTCTTCAAATTCTTTTTGCCAAACAGTATCTTTCCCATATACAAAGCCATGTTTTTGTTGTCTCTTAGCGTATAGTTCTACTAAGTCAACTGCTATATCTTTAACCGCACCTTTTACTCTAGCTTTGGTTTTTTGCCACTCTTTTGTTCCTAAATGATTAAGTTTTGGTGCTTTTGCTTCACTACTTGCATATTTTTGAATTAAATCTAATTGAGTTGCCAAAATGTATAGATTGCCTTTTGCTGCATACTCTATCTTTATGTAGTCTTTAACAACTTTATCCACCTCAATTTTTTCAATTCCTCTATATATTCCAAGTCCATGATTCTCGTGAACAACATAATCCCCAATGCCTAATTCTGCGAAGTTTTGAATTTTTTCTCCAGTATACTTTTTCTTCTTCGTTTTCTTTTTTTCTTTGCCAAAGATATCTGTTTCTGAAATAATAGCAAGCTTAATATAAGGATATTCAAATCCTTTATTCAAATATCCACTTGTCACCATAACTTCTTTAGCTTGAATTTCTTTGTCTAAATCTTCTGAATAATAAGCATTTAAATTATGTTCTGTTAAAAGTTCTTTAGCTAATCTTTCAGCTCTTGTTCTTGAGGCTGTAACAATTATCACTTTATAATTATTTTTTTTATATTTATTTAGGTCTTGTAGTAACAAATCAAAACTACCATTATAAGAGGCTATGTTTCTTACTTCTATATAGTAATTATCCTCTATGTCAAAATGTTTTATCCTTTGTTCAAGCATTGTAAACATTATGCTTTTTCTATTATTAAGAATATCAAATATAACTTTAGACTCATAAATAAGATTAGCTTGTTCTGGTAATATATATCCTTTTTCTAATCTATTTGTCATACTTTCTCTAAACTCATATTCTAAAAGCTCACATCTTTCAGTAACTCTTGAAGGTTCATCTACAAATATTAAAGCCTCTTCTACAGAAAAATAATCTAGAAATGACACTGTATTCTTTTTAAAATATGGCAGATAGCTATCTATAGGTGCATTATCTTTTGATATTTCTAATAGATTTAAAAATTCATCTACTGCTGATTTTATCTTGTGCGCTTTTTCTGTTTCCATTTTCTTTCTATATGTATCATATAATTTCTTGCTGTCTTTTTTGATATTTTCTATTCCATCATTTATTTCATCTTCTGTTAACACATATTCTGTTGCAGGATATATTGTAATCGAATCCATTGGTTCAATCGATCTTTGACTTGATACATCAAAACTTTTTATAGAATCAACCTGTGTATCCCACAAATCTACTCTAAACGGTTGTTCTTCAGTCATTGAATAAATATCAATTATACTTCCTCTTACTGAAAATTCTCCTTTTGCACTAACTTGGCTTACTCTTTCATACCCTGCTTTAACTAAGTTTTCAATCGTCTCTTCTAAGTCGATTTCAGTCTCTAAATCAAACTTTATAACAGCATTCTTAAAATCTTTAAGGGGCGAAATCTTGTCCATCAATCCATCAATTGTCATTATAACAGTTAGTTCTTCTTCGCTAGCTACTTTCTTTATCACATTTAATCTTTCATTTAAAGTAAAATTACCATGAATATCTGCACTGAAAAATATCATGTCTTTTGCTGGATAATATAGCACTTTTTTATCA
>CAZIGN010000105.1:0-6402 GCA_964538805.1 uncultured Lachnospiraceae bacterium | reverse complement strand
CTATTAATGAAGCGAACTATATGATTAGTAACAACAATGCGACTTCATTTCATTATGTAGTGGATGAGAAAGAAGCAATACAAGTCATTGAGGAAAACAGAAATGCTTGGCACTCTGGCGATGGATCTAAGGGTGCTGGAAATAGGACTGGAATAGGAATAGAAATAGCAAGGTCAAGATCAAGTCTCGAGTTGTTTAAACAAGCAGAAGATAATGGTGCAAAATTAGCAGCGTCAATCTTACAGCGTTATGGTTGGGGAACAGACAGACTGAGACAGCATAAAGATTTCGCAAATAAAAACTGTCCTCACAGAACAAGAGAATTGGGTTGGATGCGTTTTGTAGGTATGGTACAAAAATATCTAATAGAAGGTGCTAAGGGTGTAAAAGCACAAGTGCCTATTGAAGGTAAATGTACTACTGCTTCATTAAATATAAGACCTAATGCTAATACAAGTAAACCACCAATAGGACAGTATCATCTAAACGATAGAGTAATCATAATTGGTGTAGCAAGTAATGGTTGGTATCAAGTAAAACACAATGGTAAAAATGGATATGTATCTAATCATTATGTTACTGTGACAAAGTATGCAGATGAAAGACCTGAAAATGTACAGACTAATACTAAAGAAACAAATAAGGTGGATGGTAAAATGTCAAAAAAGTTCTCGAAAGAAGGGCTAGAGATAATAGAGACTACCCCAAATAATATTCAAATTGTAAATATGTATGGAAAGAATATGTTACAATCTGGATATTCAGGAATTAATGGTGGTTTGTTTGATACTCCTAAGCCAGCTCTTCCAGCTAGTACATGGTGTATAGCTGTCCAAGACGGGAAACCAATCGGTACTAATTCACATACCAATCATTGGAGAGGTAAGATTGTAAGAGCAACAATGTCTTATAATAAGAATGGAAAAGTATATAACAATTACAGAAATAATATAAGTGAATATAAAGAGATGCCTATATGGGCTATTGGTGGTGTATGTGGTTTGTTCCCTACTTATGATCCTAAGTATGAACAGACACCTAGTGATATACTTTCATTTAATCATCACACAGCAATAGCATTTAAGGCTGGAAAGATTTATCTAATAATTACACAAGAAAATACAAAGTGTACTATGAGTGGATTTAGAGGAAGAATTAAAAGGGCATTAGATCCAGATTCTTGTATCGCTTTAGATGGTGGAGGATCAACTCAATTAACATATAACGGTAAATCATATCACACCAATACAAGAAGATTGAGTAATGCTATAATTCTAAAAGAGATATAAAATGTTTAGTCGCTTTAAGAAATTTAGGAACAAAAAGAAAAGACAATATAATGGGTTTAAGGTTTGGATTAAAACCAATATGTCTTTTAACAAAGGACTATTAATATCCATTTATTTATTTGCTTTTTACCTAACTGAAAAAGTATTTGCTGTTTATGAAAATACTGGTAGCTATCCAATAGAATTTTCAGTCGCACTTGTTGGGGGTCTCTTAGGAGAAATCGTAATTTCTGGATTGTTAAAGAAAGATAAAAGAGAACATTGTGGAGCAGAGTGCGAGACCTGTTCCACAGATACATATGAAGACCAAGACACTTATAATGGAATGGGGTGAGATTTATGAACATTAAAGAAATACTAGAATTATTGGTAGCCATAGTTCCACCATTACTAACACTAATGACAATTATAATAGTGAAGTTCCTTATACCGTTTCTTAAAACTAAGACTGAATTGAACACAGTTGAGGAAAGAAGGGCAGCAATAGAAAAGAGAAATGCTATTGTACAAGAAATAAAATTCTGGGTAATATCTGGAGTACAATGTGCAGAGCAAATATACTCTAATCTTCCGGGAAATGGTACTAAGAAAAAAGACTTTGTTCTAGAATACTTAAAAGAAAAAGGACTTAGTTTTGAAGAAGCAGAGATGTCCAGAAAAGATATTGATGTGTTAATTGAAGCAGCTGTATTAAATATAAATATATGGGATCAAGAATTTCTTAAAGAAACTGCAAAGATAAAAACTGAAAGGATTCCAGCAGATCTACAATAACTAAAAGGGATATACTCAATTGAGTATATCCCTTATTTTTTTGCCTATTTTTTAGGAGTAATTAATATGTACGAAATAAGCACCAGAATCGTTTTTAAGAGGGGTTTAGTATGTAGACAACCAAGTAGTTGCTTTACCATTTAAACTCCCTAGAATTTGACCCTGTGAGTTATTCAGGTAGGTCTAGTGTGTTTCATACATCATATTTAGTCTTAATCAGAATGTTAAGTGCTAATCGCTTTCATATTTCTCCTTTATCATTTCCTTATATACCTCTAGACAGTCTTTGACTTTTCTAAATCCTTTGCAGTAATTGTTTACTTCTGATAATTCATGTCCTCTGTTTTCTTTTTGAGGATCGTACTTTAATATAATTCTATTTGTTAATATATCCCTAGCAACTATTCTATTTAAGTTAGGGGATTTTCTGTCTATCCTTCCTGTTACAATACCATCTGTTATAATGTCTCCAATATACAGGGGTATTCCATGTAGGGAAAAAAATGTATTCTCTCTAACGCTTTCTCTTACTACTGGTATTAATACATTATCTTCATTTAAAATAAAATCATCTACTAATATTCCTATTATAACTTTATTGTCTTTGGTTAATCCTTTGACCCTATTCATCAATCATCTGCCTTTCTGACATTGTATATTTTAAAATATATGTTAATAGTTCTTCCGTCATCTCGCTGATCTCAACCTTATGATCAACATAATTAATAATATTAATGTAAGTATGTTCAACATCAACCCACTCCTTATCTAGTAAATTTGAGAGTAACACTTACAAGATGCACTTCTAGTCACAGTCTTTTTCATACTCGGCTCTAAATTCATAATATCTCCTTGTGTAGTCATACGTATTCTTAAATATATTGTTGACTGCTTTATGTAACTTAGGTTCGTATTTTTCTATCAAGTCTAATTCATTGTCCAATTGCCTTCCATAAGGGCACCCAGCACAACCTGTCCTTTTCATACCCCACACTTCATAGCAATCTGAATACTTTACATTAAAATGTTCTTTATATTCTGCCTTGTCATTGTCTGTAAAATATAGGAGTGGTCTGTATTCGTCTTGTGCATCATCATTTAGGCTAAAACAGCTTTTATAACGTGTGGCTCTAACACCACCCTCTGATCTTCTTACTCCCACTACATTTAAATCTATTTCGTTCTCTTCATTAAAACGCTTACTAAGGTTCTTCTTTGCAAAATTACAGCATTGATTTGATATTTTAAAATCTGGTGGGTTTTCCACTATAAACTCTTTTAATAATTTCTTTCTATTGATGTTAAAAAAACTTCCTTCTCCATAGCTATTACACCACCATTGCAATGCACTTTTACTTTTAGGGTACTCTTTATACAACTCATCAAAAGGCTTATCTTCCCATTTAAAATTATGTCTTTGCAACCGACTCATCATTTCGCTTACGTGCTTACTTATAAAAGGTTGTCCGTATTCCCTGCAAGACATTGCTATAGATTTAGTTGTTTTTTCTCTTTCTATTACTATGTTGTACTTTTTCTCTAAGTATTCTAAGTGTTTCTTTGTAGCTTGAAACTCCAAGCCTGTATTAAAGAATACATATCTAACCTTTCTGTTTGGGTCACACTTAGTAAACATATCAACCATAATGTCGCTGTCGCTACCTCCACTTACTGACACTGCTATGTTATTGTATTGTCCCACTTTAGAGTTGGTAACCATTAAGTATTTTACAGATTGATAATTGTCACATCCATCTATGTATTGGGATATATCATTCAACTTTGTTGTCACCCTCCTCGTTTATTACCACGTATGCTTTATAAAACTCGAACCAATCATCTGCTAACATTGTTACCAATACTTTCTTATGCTTCTTTTTGTGAAACACGACAGGGATTTCCTCTCTACCTTGTAATTGTGCATCTTCCATTGCTTGTATCATAGCATCGTCTATGTTTAATCTCTCAACCCACTTACATTCAACATGAACATATGGGGTATTAGACACATCCGAACTTCCATCTTTGTGGTTTCCTTGAAACTGATTAGTCCTATATGCTTCTACAAATCCATTCTCTCTAAATAAATCTCTTACTGCTCGTTCTCCCCTAGCACCTTTCTGGTAACTATTTACCAATATCTTCACTTCCTTTAATGTTTAAGAAATCATTTATTGCATGTCTACCAACTTCTGTATCTATATATATTAAATAATCTGTTGCTACAACCTTTCCTGCTGTGTCCCCATTCATAATTATGTCACCTTGATACAGAGGTTCTTTCCCTATGTATGCTGTTGTTTGATAACGTACTGTACTTTCTATTACTTTAATCAATCTACAGTCGCCATCATTGTCTTGTTTGATAAATGTTCCATCATTAAATTTAAAGACTTCTCCTTCTATTAAACCTAATCTTTTATTAATTCCTTTTGCTCTTGTATAGTCTAGTGTTTTCATTGTTCCACCTTCAAACTTTCTTCTAATAAATAAAATTGATGCTTTGTAGGATTGATGTATCTATCATCTTCTTCATTGAAGCAATATGGAAGTTTCTTAGCCAATGAGAATCCATTGTCAACGCCAATAAATATCGACTCCCTTCTCTCTGGGTCTAACATTAGCTCCATAGCTTTTTGTACTGTAATCTTTGTCATCTTCATTCTGTCTCTCCTATTATGACACTCTCGTATATATCTTTAAAGAAACAAGGGTAGGCACTATATACTTCTTCAAGAATCATTTTAGCTAACTCTCGTATCTGGTAATGACTCGCCTTGTCACATCTAACCCTTAAGAAGTGTCTAAGTTCTCTTACATTCATTGTCATTACTAGTTCTGTCGCTATTGATCCCGGAAGAACTTCTCTGGCTAAATCATTTCTATATCCCATATCTTTTAATGTATTATATTGTCTCTCTGCAAACTCAACTAATTTTTTAAACTCGTGCATGCCTTGTTCGTCTAACTCTGGTTCTATAACTTGCAATCCATTTTTTGTTTGATTTACATATCGTGTACTCATTTGAGAGTAACTTGCTAATCTATGTCTTACTATTTGATGTGTTATATTTCTGCTTGTCGTTAATAGTAATGTTATATTAAGATGCTCTACTACACTTTCGTGTCCAGCATTTATTAAATTTTGTATGAATTTTTCTGCACCTTCTAATGTATCACTTCTTTTAGATTGGTAACAAGTTCTTCCAGATTGTTCTACTAACCTTACTACTGACTCATAGTCTTGCTTGTTTAATAATTCTACTTCTTGTTTTATTAGTTCCATTTTTTCTCCTTTGACTGTTCTCTCTTTCACTTCTGTCTTCTTGCATTATTTCTTGAATGACTTTCCCTAATATATTTGTAATTCCAACAGATTCATACTCTCCACCTCTCTAGTTATTTACGTTTGCGTGAAATGGTTTGTCCGTATTGTTTATGCTGAACATTCCTTGCATATCTGTTATTTCATAAGGAAGCTCTTGTTTTTCTTTATACTCTTCCAAATCTCTTATTATATCTTTTAAAGTGTTTATTAGTTCCCGATTTTTTTCTATTTCTTCACCCATCCAGCTTACAACATCTGTCCAACTTGCAAGGTCTGTCCAAATTATCGCAATATCTTCCCAACTCATAACACCTTCTGCGTTTGTTTGTACTTCTTTTAGCCTGTTTATAATTGAATCTATATTTTCTTCTTCATCTTCTCTATCTTCAATTGGAGTTTGTGCAAGCTTTAATATAATACTGAATAATTCTGCTCTAGCATCTTCCTTAATGTCTGCAAATGATTCCCAATCAGTGTCAAGTGCCCGATTCAAATCTGTTCTTATTTTTGCCATCATTTGAAAAGCCACACCAGATTTTATTTTTACATCAACAAGATAGAAACCAATTTCAACTTCTGTTTCGTATCCATGCTTTTCTCCCCATTCTTCAATTTTTTCTTCAAATTCTTTATATCTCATTTTCTTCTCCTTATTATTTAATAAGTTATTTATAGTAAAGATATTAATCTAGTTATATCTTCTGGCTTGTGTCCATCATAAATAGGTGCTTTATCTAATTCTTTAATGTCAAATAAATCCCAATGCTCTAAATCATAATGGTAGCTATATTGCCCTTCAGGTGTATTAATACCAACTATAAAAGAGTCGTCAAACATTGTCCCATCATGGTGCTGTTTTGATTTCCAACTCAAGCTTGAATAATTTTTTAGAATTATATAAGTTAATATCATTCTGTGATAATATAAGTCCCCAAACGTATGCCATTTGTCGGATATGCCTTTTGTGGAAAACCCTTGTTCTTTACCATCTAATATTAATTTATTTATTTT
>CAZIGN010000104.1:0-6453 GCA_964538805.1 uncultured Lachnospiraceae bacterium | reverse complement strand
TGAAAATGAAGGAGATAATATTAAATTTGAAGTTATGAGACTTATAATCGGAGGGATTATATTTGCATTAACTGTTGGTTTTGATTTTACTAAAAACATTGAACTTGTGCTATATGTAGTAAGTTATATGGTAGTGGGTGGACCAGTTCTTAAAAAAGCAATTTATGGTATTTTTCAGGGCGAGATATTTAATGAATTCTTCTTAATGGCAGTAGCAACTATTGGCGCATTTTTAATAGGAGAATATCCTGAAGCTGTAGCTGTTATGCTGTTTTATCTAGTAGGAGAGCTGTTTCAAGATATGGCAGTTGATCACTCAAGAAAGTCTATTAGTTCACTGATGAACATAAAACCAGAATATGCTAACTTAAAAATAAATGATGAAATAAAAAAAGTATCACCAGAAGAAGTTAAAATTGGGGATGTTATTCTTGTTAAACCAGGTGAAAAAATACCCCTTGATGGAATAGTTATAGAAGGAAGTTCGATGGTTGATACTGCTGCTTTAACAGGTGAGTCATTACCAAGAGAATTAGAAAAAGATTCGATGGCATTAAGTGGCTTTATTAACCTTAATTCTGTACTAGTAATTAAGGTACTAAAGAATTTTGAAGATTCCACAGTTTCAAAAATACTAGATTTAGTTCAAAATGCAAGTAACAAAAAGGCTAAAACAGAGAAGTTTATAACTAAGTTTGCAAGATATTATACTCCTGTAGTTGTTTTTTCTTCAATGGCATTAGCAATAATTCCACCTATGTTAATTCCTGATGCTACATTTTCAGAATGGATATATAGAGCGCTTGTATTTTTAGTTGTTTCTTGTCCGTGTGCTTTAGTTATATCAATACCACTAGGTTTTTTTGGAGGAATTGGAGGGGCATCTAAAAAGGGAATATTAATAAAAGGTAGTAACTATTTAGAAGCTTTGTATAATGCAACTACTGTAGTATTTGACAAAACAGGAACACTTACAAAAGGTGAGTTTAGCGTTCATGAGGTAAAAGTTTTTAATGGATTTACCGAAGATGAATTGATGTTTTATGCAATGATTGCTGAAAGTAATTCAAACCATCCTATTGCTAAAGGGGTTGTGGATTATTGTAATAAGAAACTTGAAAATAACTTAAATGAGAATATGAGTTTCACATATGAAGAGATAGCGGGCTTTGGAGTTAAGGCTTTTTATAAGGATAAAGAAATACTTGCCGGAAATCATAGGCTAATGACAGACAATAAAATAGAATCATTTAATGATGAAATCGCTACTACAACAGTACACATAGCGGTTGATAACATTTACGCAGGATATTTTAGTATTACAGATGAATTAAAATCAGATGCAATCGACGCCATAAATAAGCTTAAAAAAATCGGAATAAAGAGAATAGTAATGTTAACCGGTGATAGAAAAGAAGTGGCAGATGTTGTAGCTAAAAAACTTGGAATAACTGAGGTGTATTCAGGGTTATTGCCAATAGATAAGGTGGAAAAATTAGAGGAGATAGAAAATTCAAAAGACAAATTAGAGAAAATAATCTTTGTAGGTGATGGAATTAATGATGCTCCTGTATTAAAAAGAGCGGATATTGGAATTGCAATGGGTGGTCTCGGTTCTGATGCTGCAATAGAGGCCGCAGATATAGTCCTAATGAAAGATGAACCATCTAGTATTGTAACGGCAATAAAAGTTGCAAAAAAGACAAGAAATATCGTAATGCAAAACATAATCTTTGCTTTAGGAGTAAAAGCAATATTTTTGGCATTAGGAGCATTTGGAGTAGCGTCAATGTGGGAAGCAGTATTTGCCGATGTAGGTGTTGCAATAATAGCAATCTTAAATGCAATGAGAGTAATGAAGTTGAAAATATAAAAGTTTTATTTACACAAATTTTATTAGCCTTTTGTCTTTATCCTAGTAGCTATATATGTTATAATCTGATAAAAGCGTTGTAAAATATAAATTACAAGTAATTAATGCGAAAGGTAAGGGAAGATTATGAAAAAGACTAGTATTGCGAAAAAGATTGCATTATATTTTGGATTAGTTGCTACAATAATAAGTTTATCGATTGGTATACTTTCACTTGTATCAAGCAGGAACTCAATGATTGCACTGACCGAAAAAGCTTTAGAACAAACGGTTGTTGCAGGAGCTGATAAGATTGGAATTATAATTGAGAATAGACTTATGGTATTGCAAGAAGTTGCCAATAAAGACAAGGTGCAATCAATGGATTTTGATATGCAAAGAGAATCACTTAGAAATGATGTTGAAAGATTAGGATATTTAGATATGGCTATTGTTTCATTAGATGGAATAGCTAATTATGTATTAGAAGTAAATGAAGTAGATTTATCTGAAAGAGAATATGTAAAAAGAGCGCTCTCAGGTGAAGCAAATGTATCAGATGTAATAATAAGTAAAGTTACTAATTCGGCAGTTATGATGTATGCTGTGCCAATATATAGTGAAGGAAAGATTGTTGCAGCTCTTATAGCAAGAAGAGATGGTAATGATATGTTTGATGTTATCGACGATATGGGCTATGGAAAAGAAGGATATGCTTACATTATTAATGAAAAAGGGGTTATAGTTGCACATCCTGACAGAACTTTAGTTATGGAACAGTTTGCACCTATTGAATCATCAAAAGATAATAAAGAAGATGAGTCTTTAGCAAAGGTGTTTGAGACAATGCTTGCTAACAAGCAAGGTATTGACTCTTATGATTTTGACGGACAAGTAATGCTTAATTCTTATTCTCCTGTTAATGGAACTAAGTGGATATTAGTTAATACTGCACTTGAAAAAGAAACACTAGAAGATGCAGATAAGTTAGGAACACAACTATTAGTAGTTATAAGTATTGTTTTAGTGATATCTTTAGTAATTGCTTATCTTTTAGGAAAAGCTATTGCTTATCCAATTATTAAGCTTACAAAGATTGTGAATAAACATGCAGAACTTGACTTTACTGATCAAAGTAATAATTACAAAAAAAGAAAAAAAGTTGACGAGATTCAACAGATGGAACAGTCAATTTATAATATGTCGGATAATGTTAGAGATTTTATTCTAAATGTTTCTGACACTGCAAAACAAGTTATGTTTACTTCGGATCAATTAAAAGAAGCATCAGACCAATCAGCTACAGTATCAGAAGAAGTAGCACATGCAATTAGTAAGATTGCTATGAGCACTTCAGAACAATCTGAAAACACAGATAAAGCATCTTTAGTTTTAAATGAGTTAAACGTTGAGATATCTGAGAATAAAAACAGAGCAACTAGTCTTTTTGATATTTCAAAAAGTATTGATGAGAACATTAAAAAAGGTTTAGAAATCATAGATGTTTTATATAAAAAGAATGAAGAAAACAGTAAAGCAATACAAAAAGTAAATGAGAATATTAGTAAAACTCATACTAGTTCTACAAAGATTACAGAAGTTACAAACATGATTTCTGGAGTATCTGAGCAAACTAATTTATTAGCACTTAATGCATCTATAGAAGCAGCAAGAGCTGGTGAGCATGGAAAAGGATTTGCTGTTGTTGCGGAGGAAATAAGAAAACTTGCAGAACAATCAAGTTCTATGACAGCATCTATTGAGACTATAGTTTATGAATTAATGGAAGATGCACTTAAGTCAGTTAAAGATATGGAAGAGACTAATGAGATAGTTAATGAACAAGCAGAAAGTGTTAGATTAACAAAAGAATCATTTGAATTAATATTAAAAGCAATTAATGAATCAGATACTAATATTAATCTTATTAGTGATTCTAGTGAGAGTATGAATAAGAGAAAGGAAGACGTTATTAAAGCTCTTGCATCATTAGCCGCTTTAAGTGAAGATAATGCAGCGGCAGCACAAGAAGTTTCTGCAGCAGCCGAAGAGCAATCTGCATCAGCAGAGCAAATAGCACAATCAAGTGATGGACTCTCAGATATGGCTAAAACATTACAAGAACTTATTAACAAGTTTAAAGTTTAATATATTAAAAGTTTAATATATTAAATTTAATTCACAAACAATAAGTAGATACAAAATAACTAAAGTTAATGCTAAGGTTAATTCTAGAAAGAGGTATACTTTGCGTAATATCAGACCTAAAATTATGCTATTATCATCGATAATGATGCTAGGAATTCTTTTGTCAGTTGTACTTGGTTCTTACAGAGCTTATAGAGATTCCTTGGAAAATATAATAAAAGAATCAATTGAAAGAACAGCAAAAGAATCCTCTTGGCATTTATCTAACTTTTTAGAGGGCTATCTAGCTCCACTAAATAAACTTTCAGAGAATGAATCTATAATGACTATGGATATAGAGATTCAAAAACAAGTACTAAAGAATCAAGTTAATCCTAATTATGAAGAGGTTGGAATAGTTGATAAAGAAGGCGTTGCCTACTATTTAGATGGAAATATGTTAGATTTAAGCGACAGAGAATATATAAAAAGAGCTTTAAAGGGTGAAAAAAACATATCTGAAGTTATAGTTAGTAGAAAGACCGGAAAGTTAGTTATACTAGTTGCAGTTCCAATTATTAAAGATGATGAGATAAGCGGTGCGTTGATTGCAAGACTTAATATGAATCTTTTAAAAAAATATATTTCAACTAGAGGATTTGGTGAAAGTGGAAAAGTATATATTATTTCTACTGGTGGATCGTTTTTAAAGATTTCTCCAGATGAAGAAGATGTTTTTAATATTAATATATTTGAAGAATCAAAAAAAAATGATGAATACAAAGATCTTTCAGAATTAGTAAAAGAAAATAGAAAGAGTGTATCGGGTTTAGCAAGTATTAATATTAAGAAAAAGAATTTTTATGTTTATCATGAACCGATTAAGAATACTAGTTGGAATATATACGTAACAGCAGATAAAGAGAGCCTTTTATCAGACATGAACAATCTATTATATTTGATTGGAGCAGGGACTTTAATATTCTTTGTTGTTATCTTGTATATTATCTGGCGCGTTATAAAAAAGTTTACTGAACCAATAATTGTACTTGAAAGTCTTATGGATAAAGGATCAAAAGGCGATTTTAATGTTAAATTTGAAACTAAAAAAGATGACGAAGTAGCTAGGCTTGGAAAAAGTTTTAATAGAATGCTAGAAACTATAAAAAAGCTTACTTATTACGACCCATTAACTAAAGTTCTTAATAGATATGTATTGAAAGAAGATATATTAGAAATAAAAAGAAAAAATGAAACCAACTTTACTTTGATAATGATTCAGATAAATGACATGGGTATTATAAATGAAAAGTTGGGTTTTGATATTAGCGATAGTATAATATTAGAAACCTCAGAAAGAATTAATAATTCAATACAAAAAGAAGCAAGGCTTTATAGATCTAAGGGAGATTCTTTTGTAATACTTATAAAAAACTCAAAAGATTTAAATTCATTAGTTTCTAATTCAGACTCAGAAGTACTAATATCAGAGGAAATTGAAAATTATATACTTTATATACTTGATAAATTAAAACTTAAGCACAAGGCAAACAAAACAGATTATGATATTAGTTATAATATAGGAGTGTATTATAATGACGAGAAAGAGGCTCCAGTAGATGCTCTTAAAGCAGTATCAATAGCAACAAGCTATGCAAAAAGTCTTGGAAAGAACAAATATATTCTATATAAAGATGGTTTGGTTGATACCATTGATGAAATGCAAAAAATGCTTGAAGATATATCTGTGGCAGTTAAAAATGATGAGTTTTTCTTAGTACTACAACCGCTTTTTAATATGCAAGATAATAAGATAATAAAGTTTGAAGCCTTGATTAGGTGGGAACATCCGCAAAACGGACTTATTTATCCTAATCAGTTTATAGAGATTGCCGAAACTACAAATGTAATTAAAGACATTGATTATTGGGTAATAAAAAGAGCTTGTGAAATAATCTATAAATGGAGAAGAAGCAGTAACATTAATACAACCATATCAGTCAATATAACTTCTAAAACATTTGAAGATAGGAACTTTCTTGATAATATCGATCAGATATTTAAAAGATATGACATAATGCCAAATGACATAGAATTAGAAATAACAGAGAGAGTTGTAATAACTAATGTAGAAGAGAGTATTGTTAAGATTAATCAATTAAAGAATAAAGGTGTGAAGCTATCACTAGATGATTTTGGAATTGGTTATTCGTCTTTAGGTTATATAGTAAGACTACCTATAGATAGTGTTAAAATTGATAGATCCTTCGTAGAACATTTGCTAACGAATAAACAAGCGAAAATAATAATAAATACAATAATTAACCTTTGTAAAGCACTTGAATTTCAAGTTATAGCAGAGGGAATTGAGCTTGAAGAAGAATATGAGTATCTAAAAGATAATAAATGTGATATAGGACAAGGTTATTACTTGTCAAGACCTATAAGCATAAAAGAGGCTAAGGCACTTATAG
>CAZIGN010000103.1:0-6457 GCA_964538805.1 uncultured Lachnospiraceae bacterium | reverse complement strand
GCTTCTCTTAGAATACTGAAATTATTAGTGATAGTGTAAAATTGCAAGAATTTTGTTAGGAGGTAGGTTTATGGTTAAATATGTATTCGTAACCGGCGGTGTAGTATCAGGCCTTGGTAAAGGAATAACAGCAGCTTCTCTAGGTAGATTGTTAAAAGCTAGAGGTTATAAAGTAACAATGCAAAAATTCGATCCTTATATTAACATTGATCCAGGTACAATGAATCCTATTCAACATGGTGAGGTATTTGTAACAGAAGATGGTACTGAAACTGATCTAGATTTAGGTCACTATGAAAGATTCATAGATGAAAATCTAGATAGAAACTCTAATGTGACTACAGGAAAAATATATTGGAGCGTTTTGCATAAAGAAAGAAAAGGTGATTATGGCGGAGGAACAGTTCAAGTAATTCCACATATAACAAACGAAATCAAAAGTAGATTCTACAGAAATTATACAGATGATGAAATGAGAATAGCTATTATTGAAGTTGGCGGAACAGTTGGTGATATTGAAAGTCAACCATTTTTAGAAGCAATAAGACAATTTCAAAATGATGTAGGAAAAGAAAACGCAATATTAATTCATGTAACATTAATTCCTTATCTAAAAGCATCTCAGGAAATGAAAACAAAGCCAACACAAGCAAGTGTTAAAGAATTGCAGGGAATGGGAATTAGACCAGACATTATAGTTTGTAGAACAGAACATATGATGGATGAATCTATAAAGAATAAGATTGCACTATTTTGTAATGTTCCGAAAAGAAACGTTTTGCAAAATCTTGACGTAGAGTATCTATATGAAGCACCTCTTGCCATGGAAAAAGAAAACCTAGCTGGTGTTACTTGTGAATGTCTTGGAATCGAAAACACAAAACCTGATTTAAAAGAATGGGAAGCTATGGTAGAAGCTTTAAAAACTCCTGTAGCTGAAGTTAACATAGCATTAGTTGGAAAATATGTTCAACTTCATGATGCATATTTAAGTGTAGCAGAATCGCTAAAACATGGTGGTATTAATAATAAGGCATCTGTTAACATTCATTGGGTTGATTCCGAAACCATAAACGATGAAAACATAGAAGAAAGAATGCAAGAAATTGATGCTATAATTGTGCCTGGTGGATTTGGGCATAGAGGAATAGAAGGAAAGATATCTGCTATAAAATATGCCAGAGAAAGAAAAATTCCATTTCTTGGACTTTGTTTGGGTATGCAACTATCAATCGTAGAATTTGCTAGAAATGTCATAGGATATGAAGATGCTAACAGTATAGAGCTAAATCCTAATACTATGCATGATGTAATATCTTTGATGCCAGATCAAGAAGGCATATTAGATATTGGTGGAACCTTAAGACTTGGAAGTTATCCTTGTGTTTTAGACAAAAAAAGCAAAGCATATGAGCTCTATAAAGAAGTAAATATTGAGGAAAGACATAGACATAGATATGAAGTTAATAATGATTACAGAAAGATTTTAGTTGAAAATGATATGAAATTATCAGGGTTGTCACCAGATGGAAGAATTGTAGAGATGATAGAGTTACCAAACCATCCGTTTTTCCTTGCAACACAGGCGCACCCAGAATTAAAATCCAGACCTAACAGACCACATCCATTATTCAAAGGATTTATAGAAGCAGCATTAAAAAATAAAAAATAAAACAAAAATAATAAAAATATTGCAATTAGATTTATAAAGTTTTATTAAGAATGTAAAATTTAGTTGACAATAATGAATTATTTTATTAAGATGAATTTAATTAGATATACAACTGACAAAGGCGTCTGAGAAGAGTGTTATACACATTTTATCAGGCGCTTTTTATATTTTTTTATATATAAAAGAATTAACAGTTGGTCACTTTTGTTAGAAGAGAGGAAGAATGACTATGTTTGATGCTAAGAAAAACTTAAAAACTAGTAAACTATATTTAAAAGACTTTGAACATGATAACTGTGGAATAGGTGCAGCAGTTAATATAAAAGGTTTGAAATCTTATGAAACCTTAGATAATGCACTAAAAATCGTAGAGAATTTAGAGCACAGAGCAGGTAAAGACGCACAAGAAAAAACTGGTGATGGTGTTGGTATATTGGTTCAAATATCTCACGAGTATTTTATAAAAGTATTAAAAGAGGAAGATATTTCTTTACCAGAAGAAAGAGAATACGGTGTTGGTATGTTCTTTTTTCCACAAGATGAGCTTGAAAGAAATCAGGCAAAGAAAATGTTTGAAATAATTGTAGAAAAAGAAGGAATGGAATTTTTAGGTTGGAGAAAAGTTCCTGTAGATAAAGCATCACTAGGAAAAAAAGCTTTAGAATGTATGCCTTTTATTATGCAAGCATTTGTTAAAAAACCTGAGAATGTAGAAAAAGGATTAGAATTTGATAAAAAATTATACATTGTTAGAAGAATCTTTGAGCAAAGTACACTTTATACATATGTTCCGTCATTATCTAGTAGAACAATTGTTTATAAAGGAATGTTTTTAGTAGACCAGTTAAGAAAGTTTTATATCGATCTACAGAGCAAAGACTACAAAACTGCAATAGCAATAGTTCACTCAAGATTTTCAACAAACACTAACCCAAGTTGGGAAAGAGCTCATCCTAATAGATTGATAGTTCATAATGGTGAAATCAATACAATACGTGGAAATGCAGATAAAATGCTTGCAAGAGAAGAGAATATGAAACTTCCTAATCAGCAAGTAGATTTACTTAAAGTTTTGCCGGTTGTTAACACAGATGGATCAGACTCTGCCATGTTTGATAACACCTTAGAATTCCTAATGATGAGTGGTATGGATTTACCACTTGCAATGATGATTACAATACCAGAACCATGGGCAAACAATAGATTTATGTCTCAAAAAAAGAAAGATTTTTATGAATATTATGCAACAATGATGGAACCATGGGATGGACCAGCATCAATAATGTTTTGCGATGGCGATGTTATGGGAGCAGTTTTAGACCGAAACGGTTTAAGACCATCAAGATATTATATAACAAAAGATGATAACCTAATACTTTCTTCAGAAGTAGGTGTTTTAGATATACCAGCTGAAAATATTCTGGTAAAAGAAAGATTAAGACCAGGTAAAATGTTGTTGGTTGATACAAAAGAAGGAAAAATTATAGATGATGACACGCTAAAAGAAAAGTATGCATCTAATCAGCCTTACGGTGAATGGCTAGACAACTATATGATCTCATTAAAAGACTTAAAAATACCTAACAAAAAAGTTGATACTTTGACAGAAGAAGAAAGAAAAAAACTTCAAAAAGCTTTTGGTTATACTTATGAAGAAGTTAAAACAGTAATTCTTCCTATGGCAAAAAATGGTTCGGAAGCTATAGCAGCAATGGGTGTAGATACTCCTATTCCAGTCTTATCAAAAGGCAATGAAAACTTATCTCATAGCTTTAAGCAGTTGTTTGCTCAAGTTACAAATCCACCAATAGATGCTATTAGAGAAGAAATTATAACATCTACAACAGTATTTATTGGACCAGACGGTAATCTTTTAAATGAAAAGCCAGAAAATTGTACGGTTTTAAAAGTTAATAATCCTATTTTATCAAACACTGATTTGTTAAAAATCAAGAACATAAAATCTTCTAACTTAAGAGTTAGCACTGTTCCTATAACTTACTATAAAAATACAGGTCTAAAAAAAGCAATTGATAGATTATATTTAGAAGTAGATAGAGTATATAGAGAAGGAAGCAATGTAATCATTCTTTCTGATAGAGGAGTAGATGAAAATCATGTTGCTATACCTGCTTTGCTTGCAGTATCAGCATTACAAAGACATTTAGTTAATTCTAAAAAAAGAACTGGAATTGCAATGATATTAGAATCAGCTGAACCAAAAGATGTTCATGAATTTGCTACACTTTTAGGTTATGGTGCTTGCGCAATAAATCCTTATCTTGCAATAGAAACTATAAAAGAATTAATAGATAGTAATATGCTAGATAAAGATTTTTATGCAGCAGTAGAAGATTATAATAGCGCTGTTTTACATGGCATAGTAAAAATTGCATCAAAAATGGGTATATCAACTATTCAGTCATACCAAGGCTCACAGATATTTGAAGCTATAGGTATTGATAAAGATGTTATTAATACATACTTTACAAACACAGTATGCCGTATTGAGGGTATGTCGTTAAAAGATATAGAAGAAAAAGTTAATAGAAAACATTGCAAAGCATTTGATCCACTAGGTTTTGACACAGATTTAACTCTTGATAGCCCAGGAAATCATAAGCAAAGAGGTGGACAAAAGGATCATTTGTATAATCCCGAAACTATACATCTTTTACAACTTGCAACAAGATTGAATGACTATTCTCTTTTCAAACAATATTCAAGTGCAATAGATAGTAAAGAAAAACTTATGAATCTTAGAAGCCTGTTAGAATTTAATTATCCAAAAAGTGAAATTGATATAAATGAAGTTGAGAGTGTTGAAAGTATCGTAAAAAGATTCAAAACAGGTGCTATGTCATATGGTTCGATTTCAAAAGAAGCTCATGAAACTCTTGCAATCGCAATGAATATGATAAATGGTAAGTCTAATAGTGGTGAAGGTGGAGAAAGCCTTGACAGATTAGAAGTTGGTGAAGATGGATTGAATCGTTGTTCTGCAATTAAGCAAGTTGCATCAGGAAGATTCGGAGTAACAAGCAGATATCTAGTTAGTGCAAAAGAGATTCAAATCAAAATGGCACAAGGAGCAAAACCAGGAGAAGGTGGACACTTACCAAGTGCAAAAGTATATCCTTGGGTTGCAAAAACAAGACATTCAACTCCAGGAGTTGGCTTGATTTCGCCACCACCACATCATGATATTTACTCGATTGAAGATCTTGCACAATTGATTTATGACTTGAAAAATGCTAATAAACAAGCAAGAATATCAGTAAAATTAGTATCAGAAACAGGTGTTGGAACTATAGCAGCAGGTGTTGCAAAAGCAGGTGCGCAAGTAGTATTAATATCAGGTTATGATGGGGGAACTGGTGCAGCACCAAAATCATCAATCCATGATACAGGATTACCTTGGGAATTAGGTCTTGCAGAAACACACCAAACCCTTATACAAAATGGATTAAGAGAAAGAGTTAGAATTGAAGTTGATGGAAAATTAATGACAGGTAGAGATGTGGCGATAGCAGCTATATTAGGTGGAGAAGAATTTGGATTTGCAACAGCACCACTTGTAACTATGGGATGTGTAATGATGCGAGTTTGTGATTTAGATACATGCCCAGTTGGTGTTGCAACACAAAACCCAGAACTTAGAAAGAACTTTACAGGAAAACCTGAATATGTAGTTAACTTCATGTATTTTATAGCGCAAGAATTAAGAGAATATATGGCAAAACTTGGAGTAAGAACTCTAGATGAGCTTACAGGTCAAACACAGTATTTAAAAGTAAGAAAAGATATAGGAGAAGTAACTTCAAAAGTTGATGTTTCTCTACTTTTAGATAATCCTTATAAGAATTCTAAAAAACATATATTTAATCCTAAAAAAGTTTATGATTTTAAACTAAAAGCTACTTTAGATGAAAAAATATTGTTAAAGCAATTTGCAAAAAGTATCGAAAAAGGAGATAAAAAACAGATCTCTGTAAAAGTTACAAACATAGATAGAACTTTTGGAACAATATTAGGTGCAGAGCTAACTAAGAAGTTCTCGGATACACTTGCAGAAGATACATATGTAATTAATGCTAAAGGATCAGGTGGTCAAAGTTTTGGTGCATTTATTCCTAAAGGATTAAGAATAAATCTAGAAGGTGATTCAAACGATTATTATGGAAAAGGTTTGTCTGGAGGTAAATTGGTTGTTTACCCACCAAAAGATGCAAGTTTTAAAGCAGAAGATAATATAATAATAGGTAATGTAGCATTTTATGGAGCTACAAGTGGTAAAGCTTTTATAAATGGCGTTGCAGGTGAAAGATTCTGCGTTAGAAACTCTGGAATAAATGCTGTTGTAGAAGGTGTTGGAGACCATGGCCTTGAATACATGACTGGAGGAAGAGTTGTTATTTTAGGTGATGTTGGTAAGAACTTTGCTGCTGGTATGAGTGGTGGTATAGCTTATGTTTTAGACGAGCATAATGAACTTTACACTAAGATTAATAAAGAAATGGTATCATTTGGATCAGTTGTTTCAAAAGATGATGTACAAGAGTTAAAAGATTTAATAATTGAGCATTATGATGCAACAGGTTCTAAAAAAGCTAAAGTAGTATTAGAGGATTTTGAAAACTACTTAGGAAAGTTTAAAAAAGTAATACCATTTGAATATGATAAAATGTTAAAGTCTATAATGCAACTAGAAGAAAAAGGCTTGAGTAAAGAAGAAGCTTTGATTGAAGCATTTTATTTGAATAGACAATAACTAGTGTAAGAAAG
>CAZIGN010000102.1:1513-6461 GCA_964538805.1 uncultured Lachnospiraceae bacterium | reverse complement strand
AAGGCAAAACAAAACAATTGTTAAAATATATACTAGAAGTGGGTGAGTAAGCGGTGAAAAATGATAATTTTGAAAAGTTTTTTAATTCTATAGAAGATATGATATTTGTAGCTAATGAAAGTGGGAAAATATTCCACGTTAATAAAGCTGCAACAAAGCTTTTAGGTTATACATATGAAGAGTTTATAAATTTATCAATTGATGATTTGCACCCAAGTTTTTTGGCAGAAGAAGCAGAAAAAATACATAAAGAGATATCGGAAAATAAAAGAGAATATTGCCCACTTCCTTATATTAGAAAAGATGGAAGTATTATACCTGTTGAAACTAAAAACTGGGAAGGAGTTTGGGATAATAAACCTTGCAGATTTTTCAGGGTTAAAAATCTTTCTAAAGAAGTTGAATTATTAGAAAGATTCCAAAGCTTGTTTGATAACAATTCTGCACTCTTGTCGGTTACAAGTATGCAAGATTATACAATTACCGAAGCTAATAAGATGTTTCTAGAAGTACTGGGTTTTAAAAAGAACGAAGTTATAGGAAAAAAGACAAAAGATTTAGGGATATATTTCCAAAAAGGAATATTAAGAAGCTTTGATGAAGAGTTATCTAATACTAACAAAATAGAATCAAGAGAGTTAGAAATAAAAAAGAAGGATGGAACGATTATTGAGGGATTATTTTCAGCTAATATCATTAATACTCAGGGAAAGAAAGAGATATTGACCGTATTTGTTGATATGACAAGAGTTAAAGAAGCCGAAAAGAAGTTAGTAAAGCAAAGGACTTTTTATGAACAAATCATAAATGCAATACCGGATTATATTTTTTACAAAGATTTAAAAGGAAAGTATATTGGTGCTAACAAAGCTGTTTTAGATGAAGTTTTTGGGAAAAACATTGAAGATATAATAGGAAAGACAGATTGCGAAATAAGCAAACATAAAGAACATACAAAAAAATATAAAGAAAATGACCTTTTAACAATAAAAACAGAAAGCAGAATAATCGCTGAAGAAAAGCTTGAAAAAAATAACGGTGAAATCATAGACATTGAAACGATTAAAACACCATTTTATGACGAAAAAGGAAATCTCAAAGGATTAATTGGGATTTCAAGAAATATATCGTTAAGAAAAGAATATCAGGACATATTAGTAAAAGCTAAAGAAGAAGCAGAGGTTGCAAACAAAGCAAAAAACAGGTTCCTTGCTAATATGTCTCATGAAATCAGAACACCTATGAATGGGATATTAGGTTTTTTACAATTAATTGAAACCACTAATTTAACAAAAGAACAATGGGAATATATCAATAATATAAAGATGTCATCTAATTTGTTACAAGGAATTATTAATGATATCTTAGATTTTTCTAAGATGGAATCAATTGGGTTAGAACTTATGAATGAAGATATTAACCTTCATAAAACTATTGAAGATGCTTTGGTACCTTTTACTGCAATAGCTGAAGAAAGAGGAGTGGATATGTTTTTGTACATAGCTAAAGAAGTTCCTTTATATATAAAAAGTGATGCTCTAAGGCTAAAACAGATAATAACCAATCTTCTTGGAAATGCTGTGAAATTTACAGAAAAAGGGTATTGTTATCTTTCTGTAAATACAGAAAAAATAGATGAAAATAATTTTCTCGTGATAAAGGTTGAAGACACAGGAATTGGGATAGAAGAGAATTATTTCAACCATTTATTTGATGCCTTTCATCAGGGTGATGAAACAATATCTAAAAAATATGGCGGAACAGGCTTAGGACTTCCTATAACAAAAGACATAGTTGAAACAATGGGAGGGTACTTAGAATTTCACAGTATTAAAAACAAAGGCTCTGTATTTGTCGCTAAAATATTGTACAAAGAAGCAAAGGACACAAAGTTGTTAGAAAATGAAAATGAAAACTTGTCATATAATTATAATAAAGAGTGCCTAAAAGATATTTGCATTGTGTTAATCGATGATGATGAAAAGAATACTAGTATAATTACTTCTTATATCAGAGAAGCAAAAGGAAATGTTATATCCTTTAAGGACGCAAAAGAATTTATAAAAAAACATAAAGAAAATAAGAATGAATATAGTGTTATTCTAATTAGTGCTAGAATTATTGATAAAGAATTTGTAAATAGTATTAATATGCCTATGGTAATAATAGCATTCAGAGGAGATAAAAAAATCAGGCAAGAATTAGAAATAGAAGCTTCTGAATACATATACTCACCAATAAGAAGACATAGTCTTTACAGAAAGATAATGGATGTCGTAAATAATAAAAATATTGAGGATATGATGAATACTAGTTATGAAGCAAAAAAAGAAACTAGTGTTAATAACAAAAAACAAAAAATATTAATTGTTGATGATAATAAAATTAACAACGAATTATTAACAAAAGCTTTAGAAAAAGATTATGAGTTAGTACTTTTTTATAGTGGGAAAAAAGCATTAGAATACTTTAAAGAGGATATACCTGATTTAGTTTTACTTGATATTATGATGCCAGACTTAAATGGTTATGACCTTTTAAAGGAAATGAAAAAGGATGTTGAAACAAAAGATATACCTGTAATATTCTTAACAGCTATGTCTGATACAAAATATGAAGAATATGGATTAGAGTTAGGAGCTATTGATTACATTACAAAGCCTTATAGTATACCGATTATTAAAACTAAAATAAGAAATCATTTGATATCACTAAAGAATCTTGAAGAGTTAAAAATTGATAGCTTTGAAGACAGCCTTACAAAGATTTCAAATAGAAGAATGTTTGAAAAAGAATTTGAAAAAGTTGTACTAGATAGCAAAGAAAATAAATATTCAATCAGTGTTTTAATGATTGACATAGATTATTTCAAAAAATTTAATGATACTTATGGACATTTAGAAGGTGATGAAATCTTGTTTAAAGTTGCTCAAACTTTAGTAAAAGTTATGAAACGAAAGGAGGATTTTGTAGCAAGATGGGGTGGGGAAGAGTTTATTGGTTTGTTGAAAAACCTTGATCCTAAAGAGGCTAGCTTGATGGGTGAAAAAGTCAGAGACTCAATCGAAAAACTTATGATAGCTCATAAAAGTAGTGACTTAGTTAATGAAAGTGGAGAACGGTTTCTTACTGTATCGGTTGGTGTTGCTACTTTAGATGGCGACAAAGATATAAACTATGAGAATATAGTAGAACAAGCAGATAAAGCCTTATATATGGCGAAAAAAAGTGGAAGAAACAAAGTTATATCTTATAATCTTTGTGACAAAGAAATGTAGTTTTGCTATTTTAATTTGTGTCAAAGTGTGATATAAATATACTATAGTGTTTAGCTATGAATTCAATCAATATAGGAGGTAGAATATGAATAAGTATGAATGTGTATGTGGTTATGTTTACGATCCTGAATTAGGCGATCCAGATGGTGGAATTGCACCAGGAACTGCTTTTGCAGATATCCCTGAAGATTGGGTTTGCCCAGTTTGTGGACTTGACAAGAGTAACTTTACAGAGATATAATCCAACTCATCGGGGAGTGCTTTTGGCAATCCCCGATTTTTGCGTTAGATACAAAATACTTAGATATAAAACTTGAGAAGTTACTTTATTGTAATGTATTAAGCTTTTGAATGGAGGAAAAATGAAATTAACAAACGATATAACTTATGTGGGGATGATGAATCCTTGTATGAGAAATTTTGACATTATAATGCATACAGAATTTGGAACTACATATAACAGTTATTTGATTAAAGGTGAAAAAAATGTATTGGTTGAAACTGTTCATAATACATATACTAAAGAATATATAGAAGAGATTAAGAAGCACATATCTATAAAAGATATCAGTTATGTGATTCTTAATCATACAGAACCTGACCACTCAGGAAGTTTATCGAAAATACTTGAAATAAATCCTGACATTGAGGTAATAGGAACTAATGCCGCTCTAAAGAACTTAGTTAATATAATGAACAAAGAGTTTAAAAGCATAGTTGTAAAACAAGGAGATGTTATTAATATTGGAAAAGGACAAGATTTAGAGTTCATTCTTGCACCTAATCTACATTGGCCAGATTCTATGTTTACATATTATGCAAAAGAAAATGTTTTGTTTAGTTGTGATATGTTTGGAGCACATTATTGTGAACAATTTATATTAGATAGTCAGATTAAAAAACCAAAAAACTATTATGTTGAGAGAAAAAATTATTACGATAGTATTTTTAGTCCATTTAAAAAATTTGTATTAGATGGAATTTCTAAAATAGAAGATAAGAAGATAGACTTGATTTGCAATAGTCATGGTCCGGTATTAAAAGATACTATAGATGAAGCAATAGAGCTATACAAAGAGTGGTCTAATATTACTGAAAAAGAAAAAGAAGTAGCAATTTTTTATGTATCTGCATATGGTTATACAAGAGAATTAGCAAAGACTATGGAAGAAACTATAATTGAGAATAATGTGAAAGTAAAATCATATGATATGCTTTGCTATGATGTTGATGAACTTGCAGCGATTATGAATGAAGCTCCTGCAGTTATGTTTGGTTCACCTACTATTAATTCAGATGCACTAGAACCTATATGGGAACTTATAAATAAGACAATAGTTCCTATGGTTAAAGGAAAAAAAGCTTTGGTGTTTGGTTCTTATGGATGGAGCGGTGAAGCTTGCCAATTTTTAGAAGACAGATTAAAAGCTTTAAGATATAAAGTTTTTCAAGAACAATTAAAAGTACAGTTTAAACCTTCTAAAGAAGATTTAGAAAAAGCAAAAAGAATTGCGAAAGAATTTATTAATCAGCTATAAAAAACTACTAGAAGGTATGCAAAAATAGACGGAAGTACAATTTGAAAAGACAGACAAAAGCCCGGAAATAAACACAAAATTCTGAAAATTCTGTGTTTATTTCTTTTAAAAAAAAGAGCATATCAAAAAGTT
>CAZIGN010000102.1:0-1413 GCA_964538805.1 uncultured Lachnospiraceae bacterium | reverse complement strand
AGTAACCTAACATTATCCATTTCATTTTTCCTTTTGTAAAAAATAAAGGAGTTTTTAGTCCTTTGCTATTTTTTAGTTTGGCGGATTTTGTGTATAAACTAGCCCTGGGACAATAACCTTGACACCAAGTTTTTTTCTTGGTTTTAAAAAGCAGATAAAAAGGAAGTGCCATACAGATAATTCCTAATATAGACAAGTGAATATTTATTATACCTAGTATAAAGAACATAATAGTGAAACTAAATAGAAATTTGTGATTTTTTAAATTTTTCATGAGTATTATAACCTTTCTTTTGAAATTAACAAAAAGTAATATAGCAATAAATAAAAAGAAGTTCTGTGATGAAATCACAATAATTTAAGAGATATTTAATAGTAAATCTTGTGAATTTTGTTATAATAAAATAAATATGTTTGTAAAATAGTAGAGTTTGTAAAGGAGAAGACATGGCAGGAGTCAACAGTAATCTTAGTTTTAAATCAAAAGAAGAAGAGGTTGTTTCGATTTTAATAAGTAACAGATTAAAGATATCTTTTGCTGAGTCTTGTACGGGAGGTCTTTTAGCATCTGCATTAATCGATGTTCCGGATGCGTCAAAGGTAATTGATTATAGTGTGGTTACATATTCTAATGAAGCAAAAGTTAAAGAATTAGGTGTTTCGCAAGAATCCATTAATAAGTATGGAGTTGTAAGCGAAAAAGTTGCACTAGAGATGGCAAAAGGTGTAACAAAAAAATACGAGGCTAATATAGGAGTTAGTACATCTGGAATAGCCGGACCAACTGGAGCAACTGATAATAAGCCTCTTGGTATGGTTTGCTTTGGATTTTATATTAACGGAACAACTATAACTAGAACCATGCAATTTGGTGACATAGGAAGATCAAATGTAAGAAAATATAGCACGGAATATGCATTTAAAACATTACTTGAATTATTTGAAATGCTTAATATAAAAAAGCTTGAAAAGGAAGAATAAAATGAAATGGCTTAAACATTTACATACTATAAATAAGCACAAGATAACTGTGATGAAACACTGTTTTAAAGCAGGTATTTATTTTCAGGGGATTGCTCATGATTTGTCAAAGTATACATTGACAGAATTTAAAACTGGAGCAAAGTATTATCAAGGCCATAGAAGTCCTAATACTGCAGAAAGAGAAGAGTTAGGTTATAGTCCTGCGTGGTTACACCACAAAGGGAGGAACAAACATCATTTAGAATATTGGATTGATTATGGATCGGGAAAAGATAAGAGTATGCAAGCTATGAAGATGCCTGATAAGTACGTAATTGAGATGTTTTGTGATAGGGTAGCAGCATCTAAGATATATAGAGGCTCTAAATATGAAGATAGAGATTCCTTTGATTATTATGAACATGGAAAGAATCATTATATGATACACGA
>CAZIGN010000101.1:2727-6483 GCA_964538805.1 uncultured Lachnospiraceae bacterium | reverse complement strand
GGCGTATTAGCATTAATGTGCGATAGTACTAATGTTTTAAGACCTGGATTTACAATGTCAGAAAAAACTGTTGGAAAAAAAATGGATCAGATTTTCCAAGAAAATAACAACTGTAGAATTATAGTTGCAACATTTGCATCAAATGTTGATAGAGTTCAGCAAATTATTAACTCAGCACATAAGTATGGTAAAAAAGTTATTGTTGAAGGAAGAAGTATGGTGAATATTATTAATATTGCTACTAACTTAGGCTTTATTAATATGCCAGAAAACACACTTATTGACATTGAGCTAATGAAAAACTATCCTGATAATCAAATAGTATTAATTACTACAGGTAGTCAGGGTGAATCAATGGCGGCGTTATCAAGAATGGCTTCTTCAATACATAGAAAAGTTACTATTAAGCCAGGAGATGCAGTAATATTTAGTTCGACTCCAATTCCTGGAAATGAAAAGGCTGTAACTAAAGTTATAAATGAGCTTTCAATAAAAGGAGCTAATGTTATATTCCAAGATGCCCATGTTTCAGGACATGCTTGTGAAGAAGAAGTAAAACTGATTTATTCTTTAGTAAAACCTAAATATGCAATACCAGTTCATGGTGAATTTAGACATTTAAAAGGTCATGCTCTTTTAGCTGAATCTATGGGGATAGAAAAAGAAAATATATTTGTTTTATCATCAGGTGATGTTCTAGAGCTAGATGCATTAAGAGGAAATGTAACTGGGAAAGTACCTTGTGGAGCTCTCTTAGTTGATGGCTTAGGTGTTGGAGATGTAGGAAACATAGTTTTAAGAGATAGACAAAATCTTGCAGAAAATGGAATCATTATAGTAGTTATTGGTCTAGAAAAGTACACAAATCATGTAGTTTCAGGACCAGATATAGTTACAAGAGGTTTTGTATATGTTAGAGAATCAGAAAATCTAATAGACGAAGCGAAAAATGTTGTAAATGACGTACTTCTTGATTGTGAGAGAAAAAAGATTTCTGATTGGGGAAAAATTAAGATGCTAACTAGAGAGCGTCTAAATGATTATTTCTGGAAAAAGATGAAGAGGAATCCTATGATACTGCCAATTATTATGGAAGTGGAGTAATAATTTTAACTAGAAAATGAGTGAGAGGCATCTGTGAAAAATGAAATTAGAAAAAATATCAAAGTTAATTTTTAAGAATTCATTTAAAATAATTGTTTACATGCTTATAGTTACATCTATATATATTGTTGCGACAAAGGGTTTTGAATTTGGAGAAAAGTTATTTGCTACTAAAAACATTAGTATTCAAGATGGTGCAGAGATAGTTGTCTCGATTCCGGAAGATGCAACTAATAGCGAAGTGGCAGAGATTCTTTTTAAACACAAATTAATCGACGATAAATTAATATACAGGATTCAATCTATTATTTATGAGGCTAAATATCATCAAGGTAATTTTACACTTAATACTGCACATGATGCAGAAAATATAATTGATATATTGAAAAATGTAGATAATAAGGTTGAAGAGGAAACGAAAGACTCAGATGAAGATGAAACAATAGAAGAAACAAAACAAGCAACAGAAGATTAATTTAATTAGTAATTTTCTAAAAATAATACAATTATATAAAAGAAAGAATGATAAGTATGATTATAGATGAAAGAATTAGTTCATACATACAATCATTAGAGCAAAATAATAGCGATATCTGTATGGAAATAGAAAGAGAAGCTATAAAAACAAATGTGCCGATTATTCGAAAAGAGATGGAAAGCTTTCTAAAGGTTATGCTTTTAATTAAGAAACCAAAAAGAATATTAGAGCTTGGAACTGCAATCGGATACTCGGCTATTTTGATGAGTAATTATACTAATGGAACTGCTCTTATTGATACTGTAGAAAATTATGAAAAAAGAATACCTATAGCAAAAGATAATATTAAGAATGCAAACAGGCAAGATGTTATTAATATAATTCAAGGTGATGCATTAGAAGTAATGAAAGATTTAAAAGAAAAATATGATTTTATATTTATGGATGCTGCTAAGGCGCAGTATATAAATTATTTGCCAGAAGTAACTAGGTTGTTAAACAAAGATGGTATATTGATTTCTGATAATGTTTTGCAAGAAGGTGAAATTATAGAATCTAAGTTTGCTGTAGTTAGAAGAAATAGAACCATTCATCAAAGACTTAGAGAATATATGTATGAACTTAAACATTCTAAGGATTTTGAGACATCGATTATCCCTATAGGGGATGGTATAACTATGAGTATTAAAATAAGTGACTAAATCTTATTATATACTGTAATTTAAAAAGAAAGGTTTGGATTTAAAATGAGACATCCAGAATTACTAATACCTGCTAGTTCTCTAGAGGTATTAAAAATAGCTGTTATATTTGGAGCAGATGCTGTTTATATAGGAGGAGAAGCTTTTGGTCTAAGAGCAAATGCCAAAAATTTTTCAATGGAAGATATGAAAAAAGGAATTAGTTTTGCTCATGATTATAATGTTAAAGTATATGTAACAGCTAATATACTAGCTCATAACAATGATTTAGAAGGTGTTAAAGAATATTTTGAAGAATTAAAGAGTATAAATCCTGATGCAGTTATTATTTCTGATCCAGGAATATTTTCAATAGCAAAAGAAGTTATGCCAGAGATGGAAATACATATAAGTACTCAAGCTAATAATACTAATTATCAAACATTTAAGTTTTGGTATCAATTAGGTGCAAAAAGAGTAGTAACAGCAAGAGAATTATCCTTAGAAGAAATCAAACAAATAAGAGATAACATACCCCAGGATATGGAAATTGAAACTTTTGTTCATGGAGCAATGTGTATATCTTATTCAGGCAGATGTCTTTTAAGTAACTATATGACAGGTAGAGACGCAAACCAAGGGGCTTGTACTCATCCTTGCAGATGGAAGTATTCTGTTGTAGAAGAAACAAGGCCGGGTGAATATATGCCTGTTTATGAAAATGAGAGAGGAACATTTATATTCAATTCTAAAGATTTGTGTATGATTGATCAATTGCCTGATCTTATTGAGGCAGGGATTGACTCGTTAAAAGTAGAAGGAAGAATGAAAACTGCACTTTATGTTGCTACTGTTGCAAGAACTTATAGATTAGCAATTGATGATTATAAAAAAGATCCTAAATTATATGAATCAAGACTAGATTTTTATAAAGAGGAAATATCAAAATGTACATATAGACAATTCACCACAGGATTTTTTAATGGTAAACCTACTAGTGAGACTCAAATATATGATAACAATACATATGTCAAAGAGTACACATATTTAGGAATAGTAGAAGAAATAACAATAGACAATACTTATAAAATAACACAAAGAAATAAATTTAGTGTTGGTGATTTAATAGAGATTATGAAACCAAACGGTGAGAATATAGAAACAACTGTTTTATCTATAAAAGACGAAAAAGGAATTAGTCTAGAATCGGCGCCACATCCTAAGCAAGAGATTTATATTAGTTTAGACAAGAAAGTAGAAAAGTTTGACCTTTTAAGAGTAAAGGCTTAAAATAAAACAAAGAGTGATTTTTTAAGTTGCTTTAAAAAAAACAAAACATGAAAGGTTAGCCATTAAACTTTTAAATTGGCGATATTACATGATGTTGTAATATTTAAGGGTGCAATGTATGAAGAATAATGTTAATTTTGTTTATGATATAGAAAATGATAATAAAGATGAAATAAAACATTGGTTTTTTTTAGAGAATGTTAG
>CAZIGN010000101.1:0-2627 GCA_964538805.1 uncultured Lachnospiraceae bacterium | reverse complement strand
TTTGCAGGAGTTAATAGTGCGATATCTTTAAAAAAAAGATATAGAGAATTATTAAAAATTTTCCATCCAGACAACAAAACAGGAGATTTGGCAACTATCCATTGTATAAATACTGAATATTTAAAATTAAAAAAAGAATATGGAATATACGAATAAACTATCACCTCAAAAGAGGTGATAGTTTATTTTCTGGCAATCATTTTGCATTAAGCGTAAGTAAACTTATTTTTATCTTTGTTATCAAATTTTGTGAATCAAGTTATAATGTTCTGTTTGTTAACAAAAAAACAAAAAAAAGAATTTCTAAAGAATATCAAAAATGATTTTTGTACAAAAAAAACATTTTTAGACCCCTAAAGTTTATACACTATTACTCTTGAATTAATTATTTAGAGTGCTAAAATTGTTTTTTGGAGAGTAGTTACTTAATAATCTCGGTTTTATTATATTATAAAGGAGTGATTATATGGAAATGATCGAAGTTTTTAGAGATTTAGCAATTATATTGGTAGTTGCAAAGTTTTTTGGTGTAGTAGCAAGAAAGCTTAGAGCACCACAAGTAGTTGGTGAAATAATTGCAGGTTTAATAATTGGACCATCAGTATTTGGATTGGTAGAACAAAGTGAGTTTTTAGTGATATTAGCAGAAATAGGTGTTATATTACTTATGTTTTCGGCAGGTTTAGAAACAGATTTGAAGGAATTGTTAAAAACTGGACCTAAGGCATTTTTAATAGCTTGTTTTGGTGTGTTAATCCCATTAGTTGGTGGAGCATTGTTATATTTTGGGTTTTATGGTATGGCACCATGGGGAAGTGAAGCTTTTTACAAAGCTGTATTTATCGGAACAATATTAACAGCAACTTCAGTATCTATAACGGTTTCGTCTTTAAAGGAAATGGGATACTTAAAAGGTAAGATTGGAACAACAATAGTAAGTGCAGCAATAATTGATGATATTATTGGAATAGTTGTTTTAACTGTTGTACTAGGTTCTAAAAATCCTGAAAACAGTATAGGTAAAGTATTAATATCAACTGGTTTATTTTTTGGATTAGCTATACTTATTGGTTTTATAGCATATAAGGCATTTGTATATTTAGATAATAGATACCCAAGAACTAGAAGAATACCTATATTTGGACTGGCTCTTGCATTATCAATGTCATATGTTGCAGAAAAATATTTTGGTATTGCAGATATTACAGGAGCTTATATAGCGGGAGTAATTTTATGTAGTATTAGAGATTCAGATTATATAGCAGAGAAGATGGATATTAATTCTTATATGCTTTTTGGTCCAGTATTTTTTGCAAGTATTGGTTTAAAAACTAATATAGATAATCTGACTATGAGTATTATTGTTTTTACAATAGGAATAGTTATTGTTGGAATCGCAACAAAGATTATAGGTTGTGGTATAATGGCTAAGTTTTGTGGATTTAAAAACAATGAAGCCATTAAGATTGGTATAGGAATGATGTCTAGAGGAGAAGTTGCACTAATTGTAGCTCAAAAGGGATTAACGGTTGGTTTGATTAGTCCTATATATTTTACATCTATAATTATACTAATAATAATAACTTCTGTATTATCGCCGATATTATTAAAATATATGTATACGAAGTATCCTGAAGATAAATTAGCGATTTCTTAGTCAGACAAAAATAGTCCATAATATACTATGGACTATTTTTTTTAATTAGTATAAAATTATAGAGATTATAAAATAAATAAAGTAAGAAAGGGTTGCAGTATAAAATGCAAAAAGTGAATTAAATGTTATCACTAAAGGGAATAAGTAAGACGTATTATTTAAAAAAAGCTAGACCTGTAGAAGCACTGAAAAATATTAACTTGGATTTTCAAGATAAGGGTATGGTATTTATACTAGGTAAGTCGGGAAGTGGTAAATCCACTTTACTTAATGTTATTGGTGGATTAGATAAACCAGATAAAGGAAGTATTGATATTTACGGTAAATCTTCTACTTATTTTAGCCAATCTGATTTTGATTCATATCGAAACACATATGTAGGTTTTATATTTCAGGAATATAATATACTTGAAGAATTTACGGTTGGGGAAAATATTGAACTTGCTATGCAATTACAAGGTAAGAAAGCAGATTCACAGTCGCTAAACTCAATATTAGAAGAAGTAGATTTATCAGGCTATGCAAGTAGAAAGCCGAATGAATTATCAGGAGGACAAATGCAAAGAGTAGCAATAGCAAGAGCATTAATCAAAAATCCTGAAATAATATTAGCAGATGAACCAACAGGAGCATTAGACTCTAACACAGGAAAGCAAGTTTTTGAAACATTAAAAAAGCTATCAAGAGACAAATTGGTTATTATTATTTCTCATGATAGAGAATTTGCAGAAAGATATGGTGATAGGGTTATAGAACTTGCTGATGGTGTTATTATTAGCGATATTACCAAAAAGACAACTAATGAAGAAACAAAAGAAGAAGGTTTGACAATCTATGATAATAAAGTGATTTATATTAAACAAGGTTATCAAATTACAAATAAAGATTTAGAGACAATAAATAATTTGCTAAAAAGTAATACTAATAACGAAACTATTATATCAATTGATGAAAAAGCTAACGAGCAAGT
>CAZIGN010000100.1:0-6626 GCA_964538805.1 uncultured Lachnospiraceae bacterium | reverse complement strand
GAGATATAGGATGAAAATATCTATTATGCTGATAGGGATTGTAGTGTTCACAAAAAATTCACTGTATAGCATTGATATTTTCTATTCAATATTGTATTATGGATAAAGTCTATAAAATGAGAAAGGATTGGTTATACAAGTGATTAAAGATAATCAAAGATATTTTAACAGACTACACGTTGTGTTAGATATAATATTAATCATTTTTTCTTATATAATATCATGGTATTTAAAGTTTAACACAGACATTTTTAGAACAGCAATACATTCGTTAACTATAAATGAATACTTGATGCCATTGTATTTTATTGTACCAGGATATATGGTGCTTTATTTTGCATTTAAGCTTTACGAACCAAAGCGTTCACAAAGAAGAAGAATCGAAATAAGTAATATTTTCAAAGCAAATACAATAGGACTTTTGCTCTTTTTAACAGCATTATATGTGGCAAAAGAACCTGATTTTTCAAGAGAAATGTTATTTATATTCTATATAATTAATATGTTTAATGCTATATTAATGAGATTTTTTGTAAGAGCAACATTAAGAACGATGAGGAAAAAAGGTTTTAATGTAAAATATATTTTGCTTGTTGGATATAGCAGGGCTGCAGAAGGATATATAGACAGAATTAGAGCCAATCCACAGTGGGGATATGTTATAAGAGGAATTCTTGATGACAATATAACTAGTGGAACAATGTATAAAGGTATAAAGGTGATAGGAAGAATAGATAATTTGTTTTATATACTTCCGGAAAACAAGTTAGATGAGATAGCTATAACTTTAGGTATTTCAGAATATGGAAAGCTTGAAAATATAGTAGCTTTATGTGAAAAGTCTGGAGTACACACAAAATTTATTCCTGACTATAATAATATTATTCCTACAAGACCATATACAGAAGATTTGTTAGGTCTTCCAGTAATCAATATTAGACATGTTCCTCTAACGAATACTTTTAATGCTTTTGTTAAGAGGTGTGTAGATATTTTTGGAGCGATAGTTGCAATAGTTTTGTTTTCACCAATCATGATTATTGCTGCAATTAGTATTAAAATAACATCAAAAGGACCTTTGATTTATAAACAAGAAAGAGTTGGACTACATAATAAGAATTTTAAGATGTATAAGTTTAGATCAATGGAAGTGCAAAAAGAAAAAGATGAAAAAAAAGCATGGACTATCAAACGTGATCCAAGGGTAACTAAGGTCGGAAGAATTATAAGAGCAACTAGCATAGATGAATTACCACAGCTTTTTAATGTGCTTAGTGGTAACATGAGCCTTATTGGGCCAAGACCAGAAAGACCATTCTTTGTTGAAAAGTTCAAAGAAGAAATTCCTAGGTACATGATAAAACACCAAGTAAGACCTGGGCTTACAGGATGGGCACAGATTAAAGGTTTTAGAGGTGATACTTCTATTAAAGGAAGAATAGAATGTGACTTATACTATATTGAAAATTGGACATTGTCATTAGATTTCAAGATATTATTTTTGACATTTTTCAAAGGATTTGTAAATAAAAATGCATATTAAGTAACGATATTAAAAGCAATTGCTTGGAGGAATTATGAGTAAAAACAAATACGGAAAAGAATACGAAGAGTACACCGTAGAAGGCCTAAGTGAAGAAGATTTTACTATTCTTGGAGCTGAAGAAGATCAAGAAGAGCCAGTTCGAAAACCTAATAGAATTTCTGCAAAAAGAAAACAAGAATTAAGGGCACAAAGATTAAAAAAGAAAAGAAGAAAAAAAAGGTTAAAAATAACTTTGTTTATTCTTGAAATAATAGTGTTTTTGGTTATGACTACAGCCTTAGTATTCCTGGCAGTTCCAAATGCCAAGCAAAAGTTTTTAGGAACCTGCGTCGGAGATTTTTTGATGAGAATGGTACTGTCTGAAGATGATTATAATAAGAATGTGCATGATTCGAATTTTAATGGAGATAGTATAAAAATCAACGATGGATTATCTAAAGATATATTAGATGACTATCTAAATGTAGTTCTATTTGGTTTAGATGGAAGAGATGAAGACTTTAACGATGAGAATTTAAGTGATTCTATAATCGTAGCTAGCATTTCTAAAAAGACTGGAACAGTTAAGATGGTTTCAATATATAGAGATAGTTATATTGAAAATCAATATGATGAAGATGACCTTGAATTCAATAAAATTAACCAAGCTTACGCACAAGGTGGAGCAGAAGCAGCAGTTCAGACGCTTAATCGTAACTTGGATTTAGATATTGAAGATTATGTTGCTATTAATTTTTCAGGTGTAGCAACGATTGTAGATTTGTTAGGTGGAATAAGAGTTAATCTAACACGTGATGAAGTTTATAGCTATTATGGAATCAATGGATATCTAACAGAAACAAGAAAGATTACTGGAATCAAGACACCTAACGTAACTGAATATGGTGATCAGATATTACTAAATGGTATGCAGGTTGCAGCATATTGTAGACTTAGATATGTTAAATTCTATGATGAAGTAACAGGTGAAGGTATTAATAATGATTTTGGAAGAACTGCAAGACAAAGACTAGTTATTAAAAAGCTTGTAGATAAGATTAAAAGTGCAAGTCTATCTCAAGTTAATGATATTGCCAAAGAGATATTAAATGGAACAGGTGATAAACAATTTGTAAAAACTAGTATGTCATATGATGAAATAATGAAACTGATACCAGTACTTTTAGAGTTCTCTTTAGGTGAAAGCGCAGGTTTTCCATTTGAGTATAAAGACAAGAACTTTTCAGATGCAGGTTCATCATTAGTTCCAGCTTCTTTATCAACAAATGTTACAAAATTACACGAATTTTTGTTTGATGTAAATAATTATAAACCGACCTCAACAGTCGAAATGATTAGCAACAGGTTGATCGGATTAACGGGTGTTGAAGCTATAGAAACTACAGAATAAAAAAGAAGTTGTTGCAAGATAGAAAATTTATATCTTACAACAACTTTTTTAATAGATATTGGTGACATTTTTTTAACATTTTAAACACAAAATCATCACAAATAATTGTTATTATAAGTTTAAATAAAAACGAAGCGAAAGGAGATAGGCTTATGAACAACAATGATAATAATACAAACAATAATCAAAGTCCTAGCCAAGACCAATATACAAACAATAATCAATATATTGATAACAATCAGTTAACGAATAATGAAACACAGAGGATTAATGATCCAATAATCAATAGTAATGTTAATTTACCTGATGAAAGCTTACAGGTTAAGACTAATCCGCCTATATATAATTTTGAAGAAAATACAACAAATGTAAAAAAAGACGAAAAAAAGGTTAAAAAGAACAAGAATTACATAACTACAAAAAAAGCTATAACTTCAATTATTGCAGTTGCTCTAGTAGTAGTTTTAGTTAACAGTACTTTCTTATACTACTTAATGACTAACATTTTTCCTGAGCAATATGCATCTAAAGATGATTTGAAAGCTAACTCTATATCAACAACGAAGATACTTAACACTTCAACAAACATTGAAGATGACGATAAAGTTAGTACCGATGTAACAGGTAAAGTTCTTGATGTTTCTGCAATAGTTGAAGAAGTGATGCCATCAATAGTGGCTATAACAAGTACTTCTATTGTAAACAGTAATTATAATCCATTTTCATCAGGTGGATCATATCAAGTTACAGGTGCAGGCTCAGGAATAATAATTGGTAAAAATGACACAGAGCTTCTAATTGTAACTAACAATCATGTAGTAGACGGAACAACAGAATTAACTGTTTCATTCATAAATGAAATAGAAGCAAATGCTTATATAAAGGGTACAAACTCCTCAACAGACCTAGCAGTTGTAGCTATCAAATTGAGCGAATTGGATTCAGATACAATTGATGCAATCAAGATTGCTTCTTTAGGTGAATCAGATACACTTAAAGTTGGTGAAGGAGTAATAGCAATTGGTAATGCTTTAGGCTATGGACAATCAGTAACTGTAGGTGTTGTAAGTGCCTTAGACCGTAATGTTACTATAGGTAATATGTCTATTGATATGATACAAACTGATGCGGCAATTAATGGTGGTAATAGTGGTGGTGCACTAATCAATCTTAATGGTGAGGTTGTAGGAATTAATGCAGCAAAATCATCATCAGGCGGAACAACTTCAGCAAGTGTTGAAGGAATGGGATATGCGATTCCTATATCAAATGCAAAAGATATAATTACAGATTTAATGAATAAAGAAACCAAAGAAAAAGTTGATGAGAAAAACAAAGGATATATTGGAATAACAGGTAATACGATAGATCAAAGTACTTCAGAGTATTATGGAATTCCTATGGGAGTTTATGTTCAATCTGTTGCCAAAGATGGTCCTGCGGATAAAGCTGGTATAAAGAAAAGAGATGTCATTGTAGAAGTTGAAGGAAACTTGATTGAAAGCTTTGATGATTTATCTTCTGAACTTGATTATTACGAAGCTGGTGAAACAATTTCATTGAAGATTAAAACTATAGTTGATGGCGAATATGTTGAAAAAGAAGTAGAAATAACACTAACTAAAAAAGAATCAATAGAATAATCTAAAAACAAAAAATTGCAAATGTGGCCTAGGCTTGACCTAGGTCATATTTACATTTATAATTATATGATTATTAAGTGATTTGAAAAATATATAATTAACCAAATGGAGGCATGAATATGGGAAATATAGATAAAAACGACGATGAATATGAAAAGGTATGTTATTTATGTAGAAGACACGAAAGTAAAACTACGAGTATCATAGATATTCCAGGAGGAATTGCAATTTGTTCTGATTGTATGCAAAAGACTTTTGATTCTTTGAGTAATCAAGGAGTAGACTTTAATGCTATAAATCAATCAACCATACTTAAAGATCTGAATAATATAATGAATAACTCTGTCAACACTAAAGCGAGTGAAAAGGATGATGAACCTATAAAGGATGATCCTAGTAATAAAGAAAATCAAACAATTATAGAAGAATCATCTACAGATTCAAAAGGTGATGATCAAAAAGAGGATGAGCCTAGCAAAGAAAAAAAGAATTCACTAGCAGATTTACTTAACAATCCTAATATTGGCTTTTTGAATCTTAGTGATTTTCAGAATGAGTTTTCAAACAAACAGAAAATAAAAAAGAAGAAAAAAGACGGCGAAAAATCGGCTCCTATTATTGATATTAATAAGATTCCAGCTCCACATAAGATTAAAGAGTCACTAGATGAATATATAATAGGGCAAGATCACGCGAAAAAAGTTATATCTGTGGCAGTTTATAATCATTATAAAAGAGTTGCAACTAATACAATAGATGATATAGAGATAGATAAGTCTAATATGCTTATGATTGGTCCTACCGGTTGTGGTAAAACTTATCTAGTAAAGACTTTAGCAAAGCTTCTTGATGTGCCACTAGCAATTGCGGATGCAACATCATTAACTGAAGCTGGTTATATTGGTGATGACATCGAAAGTGTTATTTCAAAATTACTTGCAGCAGCAGATAATGATGTAGAAAGAGCAGAGTCAGGAATTGTTTTTATTGATGAAATAGATAAGATAGCAAAAAAGAAGAATGTTACGAATAGAGATGTTAGTGGAGAATCAGTTCAGCAAGCACTTCTTAAATTGCTTGAAGGAAGTGAAATAGAAGTTCCTGTTGGTGCAAGTAGCAAGAATGCTATGGTACCTCTTGCAACTATTAATACTAAGAATATATTATTCATTTGTGGAGGAGCTTTTCCAGGACTTGAAGACATTGTAAAAGAAAGACTTAGTAAACAGGCTTCAATGGGCTTTGTAGCAGACTTAAAAGACAAGTTTGATGATGAAAAAAACATTATTAAGCATGTTGCTACTGAAGATATAAGAAAGTTTGGAATGATTCCAGAATTTATCGGAAGACTGCCTGTTATTTATACATTAGAGGACTTGGGCAAGGAACTTTTGATGAAAGTATTAAAAGAACCCAAGAATGCTATTTTAAAGCAATATGAAAGACTATTAGAACTAGATGAAGTACTTTTAGAATTTGATGAAGGAGCTATAGAAGCTATAGCTTTATTAGCAGCTGAAAAAAAGACAGGTGCAAGAGCCTTAAGAGCTATAATTGAAGAATTTATGCTAGATATAATGTATGAGATTCCAAAAGATGACAACATAGGAAAAGTAACAATAACTAAAGATTATATAGAAAAAAAAGGAGGCCCTATCATTGAGATGAGAACTACTAGTCATAAAGAAAACATAGTAATTCCTATTCCAAAGATTGAGCCTATAGGTAAAGAAGGTTATAATTAAAAGATTGCTTTTTTAGCAAGTTCATCAGCAAGATCGTTGTATTTATCATTGCTATGGCCTTTAACTTTAATAAAATTAACCTTTAGTTTATCTTTTATTGAAAGATAATATTCGCGATACTTTATGGTGCCAGGCTTGTTTGCTTTCCACAAGCCTAGGCACCATTTTGATATTCCTTCGTAGTCATGATAAATATCAATCTCTTCAAATCCTTTTTCTATAGCATACATCATTGCGTTCTTTGCTCCTAAAATTTCTCCCGCAACGTTTCGCATAGAAGCGTTTTCTGGATCATTAAAGCC
>CAZIGN010000099.1:0-6641 GCA_964538805.1 uncultured Lachnospiraceae bacterium | reverse complement strand
GGATTTTATTTTTATAAGCCAATGCTTGCAAGCGAACTTGAAAGATTGTTATAATAAAAGGGTGAAATCTTATTAAAGACCCGGGAAATGGAGAAGAGTATGAAAAATCCAAAAGAGAATAGTATAATTATATTTGATGAGGTAAGCGTTGCGAGAATTAAAGAAACTAATTTATTTCAAGAATTCTATGTTAATGTTTATGGTGCAGCAAAAGAAGATGATTTATTTAACCTTCTATCAGATGAAGATATTGAAGTTAGTTTGATAATAATGGATATTGGGATGAATGAAGAAAAAGGTTTTGATATACTAAACAAAATTAAACTTAAAAAACCTTCAGTACCAATTCTTATTTTAACTGCTAATAATAAAAAACAGACATTTACAAGATGTATTGAAGAAGGAGTTGCTGGATATATTTTAAAGCCAGTAGAAAATGCATATCTTTTAGAGAAAGTATTAAGCATTATTAATACAACGAAAAGAGTAAATGGAATTCCCTTAAAAATAGAAGAAGATATTAGAATAGATATAAAATCATTTATTAACACAGAAATAACAAAAGCTAAAAAAGGAAAATACGAAATAACCTTAATTTTAGCATCGTTTTTTGTGTTATCGGATGAACCATCAATAAAAAATGAAAAAAATATTGCTCTTGCAGCAAGACTTTTATATGAAAAATTATCAAGTATGCTTTGGGAAACTGATATTGTTGAAAAATATGGCCCGCAAACATATTTAGGATTTTTCCCTTTCTGTGGAAAAGACAATTCAACAAAGGTAATAAATAAGATATATGAAGCATTTGAAGAAGTTAAAAAAGATAATGTACAATTAAAGTATTTTAAGCTAGGTGTAGGTGATTTAACATTTCCAACGGATGAAGATGACAAGGAATTGTTTATGGAAGAGTTAGAAAAGAAGATGCATCAAGATATTGTTAAGGGATCTGAGATTGTATAAAATTATTATTCTGCTTGCAAAAACAATAAAGTGTATATATAATATCAAAGAAACTTAAGGTGCATGTATGTGTTAAAAGGGAATATGGATAAGCCATAGCAGCCCCCGCTACTGTATTTGGGATGAAACCTGCAATATGTCATTGGATATAACGATAATCATCTGTCGAATTATAGATTGTTATTATCTGAGAAGACGCAGTTAGTAAAAAGACCAAGAGTCAGGAAACCTGCCTTTAGTTAAGAATACACCCTTCGGAGGGAAGGCGTTTGTAAAGGAGATATTATGAAAAACTTGAAAAAAACATTACTAGTTATTACATTGTTGTTAGCATTTGTACTAACAGCATGTGGTAAAGAAGCAGAAAAAGCAGAGGATAAAGCAAATGTACAGGCAGATGATACAGCAAAATATCCTATAACGATTGAAGATAGTAACGGCACAAAGATTGAGATAACAAAAGAGCCAAAAAGAATCATCTCTATGGGGCCTAGTTTAACAGAACTTGTATACAAGTTTGGTTTATCAGAAAAATTAGTAGCAAGAACTGATTATTGTGATTACCCAGAAGAAGCAAAAGAAGTAGCTTCAATAGGTGATTTTTACTCTATGGATATAGAAAAGATAATTGATCTTGATCCAGATGTTATATTTGCTTCGGCACATTTTGATGAAGATGTAAATGAAAGACTTTTAGAATTAGGAATAAAAGTTATTGTATTATATGAAGAAAAAGATTTTAATGGTGTTTATGACATTGTTAATACTTTTGGCAAGGTATTTTTAAAAGAAAAAGAAGCATCAGCAATTGTAAATGAGATGAAGGCCGTTGTTGAAGAGGTTAATAATAAGACTAAAGATTTAGAACAACCTTCAGTATATTATGTTGTAGACTTTGGTGAATATGGAGAATATACAGCAACAGGGGACACTTATATTGCAGATTTGATTAAGCTTGCAGGTGGTTCTAATGTTGCAAAAGATGCAACAGGTTGGTTATATAGTCTAGAAGCTTTAGTAGAAGCTGATCCAGACGTTATTGTTATAAACAACTTAAGAAAAGATGAATTTTTAAATTCACCTAATTATAAAGATTTAAGTGCTGTTAAGAATGGAAAAGTATTTGGAATAGACTCTAATCTTATCGACAGACAAACTAATCGTAGTCCATTAGGAATAAAAGCTATGGCAGAGATTTTTTATCCTGAAGCTTTTAAATAAATAGAATAAGCAAGTAGGCAGAATTATCGACAGAGTTCTGTCTATTTTTAAAGGTGAGAAAGCATGAAAAAACATATTAGTGTTTATTTGATATTAGTAATTTCATTATTTACTGTGATTATTATTAGTTCAGCACTAGGTTCGGCAAATTTAAGTGTATCAGATAGTCTTAAAATAGTAATGTCAAAAATTCCTATTGTTAATAATTTTATTGATGAAAGTGAATTTAAAAACATTTATATTAGGATTGTTTGGGATATTAGAATGCCTAGAATTATATTTGCAGGACTAGTTGGTTGTGGTTTGTCTATAGTTGGAGGAACTTTTCAAAGTATCTTTAGGAATCCTTTGGCAGACCCTCATATCTTAGGAGTGTCCTCAGGTGCAGCTCTAGGAGCAACAGTGGCTATGCTAAGCGGAATAACTATTAATTATTTTGGACTTGGTGTAATTGGTATATTTGCTTTTATAGGTGGTATTTTAACAGTTGTGTTAGTCTATAAATTAGCTCTAGTAGGAAATAGATTGCCTGTTTTTAATATGCTTTTAACAGGAACAGCTGTAAGTACTATGTTATCATCATTTATTGCACTTATGATGTCTTTTAATAGAGAAAAAATAACTAAAGTATATTTATGGACGATGGGAAGTTTTTCTGCTTCAAATTGGGATAAAGTTATATATTTAGCGGGTTTTATTATTGTTGGTTTTGTAATAATATATTTTTACTCAAAAGATTTAGATCTTATTATGACTGGCTCAGACACTGCAAAAAGCCTAGGTGTTGATACAGCTAAAGTTAAAAAGATATTGATTGTTACGTCTACTCTTATCGTAGCCGCTTGTGTATCTGTGAGCGGAATTATTGGATTTGTAGGACTTGTTATACCACATTGCGTAAGGCTTGTTAGTGGCCCTAAACACAGATCACTAATACCTTTATCAGCTCTTTTGGGGGCGATATTTATGATAATATGTGATACCCTAGCAAGAACTTTAACAGCACCTGGTGAAATACCTGTTGGCGTGATTACAGCTCTTTTGGGTGCACCATATTTTATATTTTTAATACAACATAACAAAAAGGAGAGGTCGGAATGAAAAAAATAGATGTAAAATCTCTTGATTATAGACCGATTTCTTCAAAAAAAGAGATTTTAAAAGACATAAATGCAACTTTTGAAAAAGGTAATTTTTATGGAATCATTGGACCTAATGGTTCAGGAAAAACTACTTTAGTCAAGAATATACTTGGATTTGTAAGTCCTAATAAAGGTGATTTGATAATCGAAGATATAAACCTTAAAAATTACAAACGAAAAGACCTTGCAAAAAAACTTTCCCTTGTTCCTCAAAATACTAACTTGGATAATTCTTTTACGGCAAGGGATATAGTAATGATGGGAAGAGCTCCTTATCAAAAAAGATTTGAAAATGATACAGTTGAAGATATATTAATTGTAAATGAGGCTATTGATTTAGCAGACTGTAAGGAATTTGCTGATAAAAAAGTTCATAATCTAAGTGGAGGAGAAGCTCAAAGAGTAGTTATTGCTAGAGCGATTGCACAAGATACAGAATGGATTATTCTTGATGAACCTACTTCAAGCTTAGATGTTAAACATCAAGTTGATTTAATGGAATCTTTAACTATGCTAAATGCAAAAAAGAAAAAGACAATAATTGCAGTTTTACATGATATTAATCTGGCTTCAGAATATTGTTCGGATATAATTGTATTAAAAGATGGACGTATTTTTAAGCAAGGAAAGACAGAAGAAGTGCTTAGAAAAGATATTTTAAAATTAGTATATGACATAGATTTTACAGAAATCATTAATCCCAAAACTAGTAAAAAGCATTTTGTTGCTGGATATAAATAAAAAAATGGTCGAACTAACTTAATAGTTCGACCATTTTTTATTAAAGAACTTTTGATAAAAATTCTTTTAATCTTTCGTTTTTTGGATTGTTGAAAAATTCGCTTGGAGGAGCGTCTTCCATTATCTTTCCTTCATCTATAAATATTACTCGATTTGCTACTTCTCTAGCAAAGCCCATTTCGTGAGTTACAACAACCATTGTCATGCCTTGTTTTGCAAGATCTTTCATTATTGTTAATACTTCTTTAACCATCTCAGGATCTAGTGCAGATGTAGGTTCATCAAAAAGCATAACATCTGGATTCATTGCGAGTGCTCTGGCAATAGCAATTCTTTGTTTTTGACCACCGGATAAGGTGCTAGGATAAACATCTTTTTTATCAAGAAGACCAATGCTCTTTAAAAGTTCATTAGACTTTTTATCAGCATCATTTTTATTCATCAAAGAAAGCTTTATAGGTGCAAGAGTTATATTATCATTAACTGTCAAGTTAGGAAATAAGTTAAACTGTTGAAAAACCATACCTATTTTTTGTCTGACAAGATTGATATCTGTATCCGATTTTGTAATATCATTGCTTTCAAAAATTATGTTTCCACTTGTTGGAACTTCTAAAAGGTTTAAAGAACGAATAAAAGTTGATTTTCCACTTCCTGAAGGTCCAATAATAGCAACAACCTCTCCTTTTTTAATATCGGTTGAAATGTTATCTAATACTAAATTGTCACCAAATGATTTACTTAAGTTTGAAACCTTGATGAGGGTTTTGGCACTGCTTTTATTCTCTTTGTTAATAATATCGTTATTATTGTTATTGATGTTATTATCTTTCATTTTTTCTAAGTCTCCTTTCGAGTTTTCCAACTTGACGGCTTAATAGACCTACTAATAATAAGTAAATTACTAATACACTAAGAAGTGGCATAAATGGGTCATATGTAATACTTCGTAATATATCACCACCACGGGTTACATCCATAAGACCTATATAACCGCTTATTGAAGTTTCTTTTAACAGTACTATAAATTCATTGCCTAGAGCAGGTAATACATTTTTAAATGCTTGAGGTGCAATTATAAAACGCATTGTTTGATTAAAGTTAAGACCAAGGCTTCTTCCTGCTTCAAATTGTCCGTCATCAATCGACATTATTCCTGAACGAAATATCTCAGCAACATAAGCTGCAGAATTAAGTCCAAAAGCAATTACTGCAACTAGTAGCTTGTTAACATTAACTGAAGAGAAAATAATATAATACATTATTAATAGTTGAATCATAACAGGAGTTCCTCTTATGATAGTAAGATAAAGTTTGCAAAACCAATTCAGTACTTTTAAAGACTTGTTCTTATCGTAGCTTACTCTTACTAAAGCGATCAAAAATCCTAATATTATTCCTATAATACAAGCAAAAAGTGCTATAAGTAAAGTGTTGCCAAGGCCTTTTAAAAGATAAACATAATTATTATCTTTTATAAAACTGTTTTCAAATCTTTCTGCTAGACTTAATACATTTCCACCACCTTCAGGATTCTTAACTATTATAACCTGAGTTGAGTTAGTGTAAGGATCAGAAAAATTAATGTTCTTTAGTCTTTCTTCTGTTACAGTAAGACCTGCAACACCTATATCTGCCTTGCCTGATTGAACATCTATTATAACTGCGTCAAAATCTATATCATTTATTACCAATTCCATGTTAAGGTAATCAGCTATTGCTCTTGCCATATCTACATCAAGACCAACGATTTTACCATTATCTAGATATTCATAAGGTTTGAAAGCAGCATTTGTAGCCATAACAAGTTCACCGTTTTCGCGAGTCAAACTATTATCTGGTGTAAATGGTGTTTTTCCAACATTGTCACCAATATAGTTATCAATTATCAAGTCTAAAGTGCCATCTTCCTTGATGTGTTTTATAGCTTCGTTAATTTTACTCAGTAGTGCTGTGTTTTCTTTTGCAACAGCTATTGCATAATCCTCATTTTCAAAAGGATCTTTTAATATCATTAAATCTGAATTATCTTTAACAAATGCTTTGGCAGGCTCGCTATCAATTACAACCGCATCTACCTTTCCTTGTTTTAAAGATTGAATTGCATCAGCACCCTTGTTATGTCTGATAACTGAAGTTTTTGCATCATCTCCCTCATAATCAGACACATAAATATCCCCTGTAGTACCTAATTGAACCCCGATAACTGAACCTGTAAGATCATCAACAGAAGCGATAATCTTTTCTTCTTTATCACCACAAGAAGCAGCAGTTAAACTAAAAATAAAAATCAGGGTAAGAGCTAATAAAAGTCTCATTTTTTTCATTGTTTGTATATTCCTTTCTCGATTGAAATGTATAATATCAATCTATAAATAATTGATATTATAACATAGTGTATATGAAAATGTCATTGATAAAAAGATGAATTATAATTGATTTTGGGCTTGCTTTATAAATGTGATTTGAGAAGTGTTAAAAAGATTTAGACTATAATTATAAGTCGTGCTATAATAAAGGCAAAACAAAACAATTGTTAAAATATATACTAGAAGTGGGTGAGTAAGCGGT
>CAZIGN010000098.1:0-6788 GCA_964538805.1 uncultured Lachnospiraceae bacterium | reverse complement strand
AAAAAACTCTACTTGACAGACCAAAGACTATATTGTAAACTTACATCCACTAGGGGTGCCTACCAAACAGGCTGAGAAAGATTTAATCTTAACCCTTGAGATAAGTATTGTTATCTCGTACCTGATCCAGATAATGCTGGCGTAGGGATGTATATAAAAGTTAAGAATTCTTATGTATACAACTCTAACAAAAGTTGTATACATTTTTTTTGATTATATAGTAGAAAGAAGGTTTATAAAGATGCTTAAGACCTCTAATAAGAAAGAATTTTTATATAAGCTTTTACCGCTTAGTTTGTTTATTATGATATTTTTGATATGGAATTATTTATCGGAAAGTGGAAAGGTACCATCTTATATGCTGCCCTCTCCTAAAAGTGTTATTGATGCATTTATTACTGATAGAGAAATCTTATATGAACATAGTTTGACTACTTTATATGAAGCCATGATGGGACTTTTTTTTGGAGTAACAATTGGTTTTGTAATTGCAGTAGTTATGGATGGAATTTATATCTTAAAAAGAGCTTTTTATCCATTTTTGATAGTTTCTCAAACCATCCCAACAATAGCTATTGCTCCAATATTAATATTGTGGTTTGGATTTGAAACAACACCTAAGATAATACTTGTCACTATATCAACGTTTTTCCCTATTGTGGTCAATATGCTAGAAGGTTTTAGTTTGGCAGATCAAGATGCAATTAAACTACTAAAGTCTATGGGCGCTTCGAAAATACAGATTTTTCGTCATATTAAAATGCCAGGAGCAATAGATAATTTTTTTACTGGTCTAAAGATATCAGTTGCTTATTCGGTAGTAGGTGCAGTTATTGCTGAATGGTTAGGTGGATATTCAGGTCTAGGAGTATATATAACGAGAGTAAGAAAATCATTTAAGTTTGATAGAATGTTTGCAGCTATTATATTGATATCAATAATAAGTATAATATTGATATTAATTACAAATAGATTACATGCCATTTCAACTCCATGGAAAAGGCAAGAGAAAAACTCAGCTATAAAAAATTAAAAAAGCAAAGAGAAAAATCTCCCCAAAATAATAAAACAAAGAGGATGGAAAAAAACATGAAAAAAATATTAGCATTACTATTAATTAGCGTTATGATGTTTAGTCTTACTGCTTGTGATAATACAAAAGACGATAACAAAAGTACAGAAAAAAATGAATCGAAAAAACTAGAAAAGGTTAAAATAGCTCTTGATTGGAGTCCAAATTCTAATCATGCAGGAATATATGTAGCTATTGATAAAGGATATTTTAAAGAAGAAGGTGTAGAAGTAGAATTAGTTGATGCTAGTGAAACAGGAGCCGAAGTTATTGTAGCTTCAAATGCTTGTAATTTTGGAATTAGCTTTCAGGATATGTTAGCAACATCATTTGCAAAAGAAGAAAGTCTTCCAGTAACAGCAGTAGCTGCTATTATTCAACATAATACATCTGGAATAGTTTCACTAAAAGAAAAAGGAATAGATAGTCCGGAAAAACTTGAGGGACATAAATATGCAACTTGGGAATGGGATATTGAACAGGCTATTATTAAAAAAGTTGTAGAAGAAAAAGGTGGAGATTACTCTAAAATAGAGATGGTACCAACTTATGTAGACAACATTGTTGCTGGTTTAAACTCAGGAATTGATGCAGTTTGGATTTATAAAGGATGGGATGGAGCTATTCTTGATACACAAAAAATTGAATACAATTTCATTAGATTTTCAGACTATGCTAAAGAATTAGATTATTATAGCCCAGTTTTAATCGCTAATAATGATTACTTATCAGCAAATAAAGAAACTACTAAAAAATTATTAAATGCTTTAAAAAAAGGTTATGAATATACTATAGAAAATCCCGAAGAAGCAGCAAAACTAATGGCAAAACAAGTAGAAGAGTTAGATGAGGAAGTTCTTAAGTCAGCGTTAACTTATCTTTCAAAAGAATACAAAGCTGAAGAATCTAGATGGGGATATATTGATAAAGAAAGATGGGATCGTTTTTATAGTTGGTTGTTTGAAAACGAAATGTTAGAGAAAAAAATAGAAAGTGGTCAAGGATTTACAAACGAATTCCTACCAGAAAAATAAAATATAAAATTGAAATGCTATATAAAAATTCAGAATAATAGTGATAATAAAAAATGTAAATTGTCATACTAAGAATGGGTATAAAACTATGGAAAAAATAAACGATATTTGCTTATATACAAATGATGTTTCTGTTTATTATGAGAATCAAGCAGTTATTAAAGATATTTCTATAAATTTAAAAAAAGGTGAGATTATTAGCCTTTTAGGTGTGAGCGGAGTAGGTAAAACTACTCTGTTTCATGCTATTTCAGGACTGATAATTCCAGATTCTGGAAATGTAATGTTTTATGATGAAGATATAACAGGGAAAGCTGGAAAAATAAGCTATATGCTGCAAAAAGACCTTTTGCTTCCCTACAAAACTATTATTGACAATGTATCTTTGCCACTAATTATTAAAGGTATGAAAAAAAAAGAAGCTAGAAAAAAAGCTAATCAATATTTTGATGAATTTGGTCTTGAAAACACTCAAAAAAAATATCCTCATCAGCTATCAGGTGGAATGAGGCAAAGAGCAGCATTTTTAAGAACTTACCTTACGCAGTCAAAAGCTGTTTTACTAGACGAACCATTTTCTGCACTTGATACTATGACAAAACATAACATGCATAAGTGGTTCATAAATATTGCAAAAGAGATAAAACTATCAGGGATATTTATAACTCATGATATCGATGAAGCCATTGTATTATCAGATAGAATATATATAATGTCAGGTCAGCCGGGAAGAATATCAAAAGAGCTAGAAATAAAAGACAAAAATATGTATAATAGTATAGATGATTTTTTAGTTTCTAATAATTTCTTGAATTATAAAAAACAAATTTTAGAAAGCTTGAATTAGCTATTCAAATATTTCAAAGCTTTACAAGTGAGGCATTTATAGATGGAAGAAAAAATAGATACAAACTGCAAATATGATTTTAAGAGGGGGATATTTAAAGGACTGCCAATAGGACTTGGATACCTTCCTGTTTCTTTTAGTTTTGGATTCATGGCTGTAAGTGGAGGATTGCCTGTATATATGGCAGTCCTTATTTCTATGACTAATCTTACAAGTTCAGGACAGTTTGCAGGAACTAATCTTATGATAGCAGGTGCTAATTATATTGAAATAGCTATAACTACATTTATAATTAATTTGAGATATTTTTTAATGTCAGTAGTAATATCTCAAAAAGTTGATAAGAAAATGAAGTTAAAAGATAGGTTGATTACAAGCGCTGGAATTACAGATGAAACGTTTGCAATAGCTTCTACGGAAGTAAAAAACATTAATAAATCTTATATGTATGGACTTATAATTCCACCATATCTAGGTTGGGCAATCGGAACACTTTTAGGCGCTCTAGTCTCAGATGTACTACCAAATGAATTAAAAGGAGCTATGGGGATTGCTTTGTTTGCAATGTTTATAGCCATTATCATCCCACCAGCAAAAGCTACCTTATCTATAAGAGTTGTAGTTATAATATCTATAATCATATCTATTACAATTAAGTATGTGCCAATATTTGATTTTATTTCAGATGGATTTAGAGTAGTTATTACAACAATAATAGGTGCAGGTTTAGGAGCTCTTATATTCAAGGAAGGTGAGTGATGATAATGAAGTATGAATTAACAGTAGTAGCTATAATGGCATTAGTGACATATTTGCCAAGAGTAATACCCATGGCACTAATAAGAAAGAATATTGAATCAAAGTTTATTAAAAACTTTCTGAGATTTGTACCATTTGCTGTATTATCTTCACTTACATTTCCTGATATTTTTTCTTCTACAACATTTTTAATAAGTGCAATTGCAGGAACGCTAGTAAGCTTGCTGCTTGCATTTAAAGGCAAACCTTTAGTGGTTGTAGCAACAGTAGCTATATTAGTAGCTTATATAAGTGAAGTGATAATGAGTTATATAAAAATGTAGCTTGGTTTTATTTTAATTCGTTTTTCTCAAAATAAATAAAACCAAGAAGTAAAGAAATCAAGATTGAAATAGTACTAATAAGGATTGACTTTATTATTTCAAAACTATCAAAATTACCAGCATACAAAACGCTTTGTCCTAAAGGTGTAAAACTATATACTTTCTCAAACAATTCAAAATTCATAGAAAGAAGAGAAAGTAAGCTTGTCCCTAGCATAAAAAATGAAAGAACTATACCTAAAACGGCACCAATGGATTTTAGAATAAAAGCAAGTAAAACAACAAAGCTCAATATAGAAACAGTGTTTAATATAGATAAAAGTGTACCCTTGAATAATTCCAAGAATAAAGAAACAGTCAATTCTTTGCCAAATCCAAATAGTATAGTTGTTAAAAATACATTTAATAATATATAGGTAAATGCCATAAACGTAAAGACTATAATCATGCTTAGTTGTCTGCTTAGATAGATGTGAAATCTTTTGCAACCAGCAGCTACTTGAATCTGTAATGTTCTATTAGAAAAATCTCCGCCAATTAAAATCGCAATTAAAATACTAGTAAATATTAAACAATCTTGAAAACCAGTTATAGCAGTTACATAGCTTGAGTAGCCATCAAAAGTAAAGCCCATGGCTTGATTTGTAATATCATTGCCTAATGAAATAAAATAAATAATTGCAGTGCCTAGGAATGAAAGTCCATACAATATTAAAAAAACTATCAAAGTTGCTTTTGATTTTCTTAATTTTAATAGTTCTATTGATAATAAATTACGCATTAATTCCACCTCCGATTAAATTGATATAATATGATTCTAGACTATCACTAGATAAGGTAAAATATGTTATTAACGCGTTGTTTTCTAAAAAAACCTTTGCAACATGTTTCATGTTATCAGTATAGTCATATAATTTAATTATGTTGTTATCTAGCACTTGAAAATGATTTGTTCTTAAATTATTTTCAATAATATCAACTGCTTGTGAAACATTATCTACTTGCATAAATATGTGCTTCATACATTTTTTGTCTAGCTCATCTAAGGTAAGCTCTTGTATAATTTCGCCTTTGTTAATAATAATATAGTTTGTTGCAAGTTGATAAAGTTCGCTTAATATATGACTTGATATTATAATAGTTATATTTTTTTCTTTGTTGATTTTTTTGAGTAGTTCCCTAACACCAGCAATTCCAACAGGATCAAGACCATTAATTGGCTCATCTAATATTAGAATCTCGGGATCATTTATTAAAGCAAGACCTATTGATAATCTTTGTTTCATGCCCAGAGAAAAATTCTTAACTTTTTTATTCTTAGTGTCAAGTAGACCTACAGTATTAAGAATTGAGTTGATAATATTTTTATCTTTAATTCCAAACAGCTTTCTTTGAATATCTAAATTCTCATAAGCACTCATGTTAAGATATAGGGCTGGGTTTTCAACGATAACACCTATCTTTTTTCTTGCAAGTTCAAGATCGGATTTATTAGAACTTGAAAATATGCTTATTGATCCGCTATTAGGAAAAATCAGACCAGTAAGGATTCTTATTAATGTAGTTTTACCTGCACCATTTTGTCCGATAAAGCCATATATTTTCCCACGCTCTATAGACAAAGTTGCATTATCAACTGCATTTACATGTTTGTAAGTTTTTGTAACATTTTTTACTTCTAAAACAATTTCGTTCATTTAATACTCCATTCTGAAGCGAAATAATTCGCTACTTTTTACTTTGTTAAATATCTATCATTATATACAGTTATGAAACATTTGTAAACTGAGTTGAAATATATTAATAAACTTTTACTATAATTAAATTATTTGTTTTACTTGATAAACTAGTTTGTAAGTTATAAAATAGCATTTATTAGAATTAAAAAAGGAGCACAATATTATGAATGATGATTGGGCATATAAAATTTGGCGTATCACCTATCCTATGTTTATTTATTCTACTATTAATATGGTAGTATCTTTTATTATGTCATTGATTTTAATAAGTAGTGTGTTTGATAATTCTAGAGGGGCAAAAAATGTATATGAGAATATGAAGTTTTTAGATAGCCTTGATAGGATAACCAAAGAAAATGTAGCTTTAGTAATGATTATATCAGCTATAATTACTATTCCAATTATTTATTATATTGCTTATAAAGAGCAAGAAAAAGAAGTCTTAAAACTTGGATACTCTTATAAGAAAAAAAGTATTTATATTGATTATACTTCAGTGACAGTACTTGGGATTTCTCTAGCACTAGGCTTAAGTAGAATACTTAGTTCCCTACCAATTGATAATATTCTAGGAAATTATGAGAAAACTAGCAGAGAGCTGTTTATGTCAGAACCTATACTTTTATTTGTGGCTGTTGTTATACTAATGCCAATCGTAGAAGAATTTGTATTTAGAAAAATTATATATAATAGAATAAAGTTGTATTCAGATAAAGTAACGGCTGTATATTTATCGGCTATATTTTTTGGATTTTATCATATGAATCTTGTACAAGGAATATATGCTTTTTTATTTGGTATTATATTTGCATATTTATATGAAGAATACAATGATATAAGAATGCCAATCACATTACATATAGCAGCAAATGCAGCATCATTTATTATGAATTACTTTAGCTTAAGTAGAAGAATAAGTAATAGTGCGATTGTAAGTTTTTTTGTAGGAGCATTAGAAGTTTCAATAGCTGTTTTTGCTTTTTTAGTAGTAAAAGACAAGATAAAGAAGAATAA
>CAZIGN010000097.1:0-6800 GCA_964538805.1 uncultured Lachnospiraceae bacterium | reverse complement strand
AAAATTATTAGCTTATCATATACTTAATAAAAGAGATTATCTATGCAAAAAGTTGTACTTGTAAGACCTAAAAAACAATCAGTTAAGCTTACATTTTGGAAATGTGAATTAAAAACTAAAAATAATTGAGATAAAGAAATTGGAGCCTGCATTGAAAAGTATAAAAAAATACCCTAAAAACAAAATAAGCCTAGATGAACTAAAAGAATTCTATAATATAAACGAATATACAGAATTAGCAAAATATGTTAAAGAACTAATTGAAAGAGGTGATATTTCGGGAATTAAAAATTCTGGACACAATGGTAAAAAACCTAGACTTTTTAACGCTTATAAAATAAAAAAAGAGGTTATAGAATATAAAGATTTTTTAGAAGAAATAAAATATTTTGTTCCAGAAATAAATATGGATTACTATGTAAAGCATCTTAGTGTTTATCTACAAGATAGAGAATATATATTGATGATTAATAAATTTATAAAAGATAATAATGTTGAATTAAAGAAAAGTGTTTCAATAAACGAAAGAAGCTTTGAGATATTTGGACATGAAAAATTTATTCTCAAGTTAGGCGGAAATAGAATACTTAAAAATCTTAAATTAAGTATAAGTGATCTTAATTGTTATGAAACAAAAGAGCCTTTAGCATATTACTCACATAATAAAAAAGAAGGTCAAAATATTGTTATTGTAGAAAACAAAGATACATTTTTTACTATGAGAAAACATTTAATAGAAAGAAGTGATGAGATTTTTGGTGTAAAAGTAGGAACTATAATATATGGAAGCGGAAAAGCAATATATGGAAGTATAGGAGATTTTGAAATATGTATAGAGCCCTATATGAAAGCTGCACAAAACAACATATTGTATTTTGGAGACATCGACTATGAAGGACTGTTGATATATGAAAAAGTTAGAACAATTTTAGAAGAAAAATATAAGGTTAGACCATTTATAAAAGCTTATATAAAAATGTTAGATAAGGCTAAAAATATAAGATTACCAGTTAGTAAGGAGTTTCAAAATCAAAACTGTGGAGATGATTTTTTTGAATATTTTGATGAAAAAAGCATTGAGCAGATTAAAGATGTTTTAAAAAAAGGAGAATATATACCACAGGAGATTATTCAAATATATGATTTATAATGAAAAAATAATGGAGTTTGATTTTTTAAAACAGTTTCAAAAAAGAATGAAATATGTAGGAAACTATGCACTGATATTCAAAAACAGTATGCAAAAGCAAACCTGGAAACAATATGGCATTGAAGATATTTATGAGCAAACCAATCTTATATTTTCTGTACTTTTATTTATAATGGAACAATCGCTAAAAGATGATAATTGTACAATTGATGACATTGGCTACTTTATAGACAGCATTAACACAACTTACTACAAAAAAGAATTAACTTATGATATGTGTAAGGATATTGCAGAGTTTATAGTTGCAGTAGTAATTTGTGATGACGGTAAGGCTATGTATTTTAAAGGATATAATTACGAAGAAGTAAAATATGAAGATATACATATTAGCTTTATTACTAGTGAAGTTAAGTATCTTCAGGGTGATATTAAAAGAGTGACTTATAGATTGACTGAAGATGGCTATAATCTTTTAATTTCTACACTAGAAATAGAATCTAATATGAAACTTACAATTCAAGAAATGATATTTAAAATGCATTTAGAAAAAGCTAGTTATGATAAAGCTGCAGACGACATAAAAAATATTTTCAACCAATTAAGAATACAACTACAAAAAATATCTGACGCAATGAAACAAATAAGACAAAATGCATTAACATATTCAATAACAGATTATGAAAAATTGCTTGAACAAAATATTAATACTATAGATCAGACACGAGATAAATTTTTAGATTATAGAGAATATGTTAAAAAACTAGTAAAAGATATAGAAAACCAGAATCTTAAAATGGAGGCATTAGAAGAAAATGAAGTTAAAAATCTATATCATCTAAAAATAATCGAGGATTATTTAAATCGTTCTATTGATGAATATCAAAAGATACTTCTTAATCATTTGGATTTGAAAAGTATGTATACTAAAGAATTAGAATTATTATCAGCAATGTCTTTAATATCTAGATTTCAAATAACTAAAGACTTCTACTCGAAAATTTTAGAAAAGCCTGAGACAGTTTGCAATTTAGATAGTTTTTTAGGAGCATTGTTCTTAAATGATTGTGAGAAGATATACAACACTGATAAGGCATTTGCATATCAAAAGAATATAGAAAAAAAAGAAAATACTGAAGATGAAATAATCTTAGATTTTGATAGTGAAGAATGGATAGAAGAGCAGAATAGAATTCTTTTAGAGAAATGGAAGGTATACCAAAATTCTGTTGAAATCATTTTAAAATATGCAATTCTTGAAGGTGAAATAACACTATCAGAAATTAAAAACAGAATAGACAGTGAAGAAAAAGAAGTATTAATTCCAACAATGGAAATTTTTAGAGAAATAATGATTGAACTTATAAAAGAAAGATTTTTTGATATAGATAAACTTACTAAAGAAATGCAAGAACATTTTAGTGAAGTTAAAAAAGAATTTCAAATTAGTCACTGTTTACTCAAAATTATTGATGAATCTGATGAATTCTCTAAAATCAAGGAAATTCAAATTTATAAAAAAGACGAAGGTGAAGTTGTAGAATTTGAAAATGTTGTTTCTAAAGATGGTAAAACTAAAAAAATATATTGTTCAGAAACTATTATTAAAGTAATAGAAAGGATTTAATATGCAATTTGAAAAAGAAGACATAGAGTTTAGTCAGAGAATTTTTTATTATTTACTAAAGAATAAAGAGTTAAATGAAGAAAAAGCAAAAGAATTATTTAGAGCTTATACTGAAAAAGAAAATGTTATGGAATTAGTCAAAAATCAAGGATTGATAGCAGAATGTGAAGTAGAAAGATATGGCGATACTATATATTTGATTCCAAAAGAAGAAAATATTTTTTTGGGTTATTCAAAAGCGCAATTAAAAAATAAGTTATGTAAATCAGATGCTACAGATAAAGACTATTATTTATCACAATTTGTAGTGTTGATATTGTTAGTTGAATTTTATAATGGACAAGGAAGTTCAAGCAAAATAAGAGATTTTATTAGAGTAGGTGAATTAAGTAATTCTATTATGGAAAGACTAGAAGAAGGTGTAAAAATTTCTACAGAAAAAGATGAAAATCAAGGGATTGCATTTAAAAATATGTATGAAGCCTTTCAATCATTAAGAAGTACAGAGACAAAGTCTATAAAGAAAACTACAAAAGAAGGATTTTTACATAAAATACTAAAGTTTTTAGAAAAGCAAAATTTGATTTTGTATATTGAAGAAGATGAAATGATTAAAACAACTAGAAAATTAGACCATTTGATGGATTGGAATATACTAAATAAAAACAACTATAAGAGGGCCTTGAAGGTGTTAGGAGTAGCAGAGAATGAGTAAAATAAATAGCTTTAGAATTATAAATCTTAATTACAATAATGAAGCTAACAAAATAGAGGATGAAATATTTGAATTTGATGGAAACAGTACTTTATTATCATTGCAAAATGGTGGTGGAAAAACTGTTCTTGTACAGATGATGTTAGCGCCTTATGTTCATAAAAAATATAGGAGTACACCAGATAGACTCTTTGATTCATTTTTTACATCAAATAAACCTACCTTTATATTGACAGAGTGGCAATTAGACGGTGGCAATGGTTATGTACTTGTGGGAATGATGGTTAGAAAAAGTCAAAGTGATAATGAAGAAAAAAATGAAAGTATAGATATATGTAATTTTATTTATGAATATAAAGATAACAATCAAGAGGGCGGCTATGATATACGTAATTTCCCAGTTGTTACATTTGAAGGAAAGCAAAAAAAGTTAAAAAGCTTTAATGATTCAAAAAGATTGTTTGAAGAGCTAAAGTTAAACAAAAATCAAAAATTTCAATATTTTGATATTAATCAATCATTGCAGCAAAGACAATATTTTAAAAAACTTCTGGAATTTGGAATTGATTCAGATGAGTGGGAAACAATTATTAGGAAAATAAATAATAAAGAATCGGGATTGTCAGATTTATTTAAAGATGCTAAAGATGAAGTGGGCTTAGTTGAAAAGTGGTTTTTACCTTCAGTAGAAACTAAGTTAAACAAAGAAGCAAATAGAATCAAACAATTCCAGCATATTATTGTCAAATTCATACAACAATATAAAGAAAACAGTGTAAAAATAAAAAGAAAAGAGATTATACTGAAGTTCAAAGAAGATATTGAAGAAGTAATAAAATGTGGAAAAACAAACCAAGAATTGATTGAAATGTTTGAATCAAAAGGTCAAATGATATCTGGTCTTAAAGCAGAGATAATAATGATTCTTGAAAAAGCTAAAAATTTAGAGAATAAGATGTCAGAGAAATTAGATGAACTGTATAGAGATTTAAATAAAATCAAGTTAGAAGATCTTTCTTTTGAAATCTATAATTATTTAAGTGAATTAGAAAATATAAACCAACAAAGACAACTATTAGTAAATGAAATAAATAATCAAAGAATAGAAAAAAGTCAGATAGAAAAAAACTATCACACTTATTGTTGTGCAAGAAATTATGAAGACTATAAACATGAAGAAAAAAACTTGCTTTCTCTTGAAAATAAATATCAAGCATTAAAAATAGATGAAAAAGATAAATTGCCGCTAATATCTAATCTAGGTTATAACCTTAACATATTGTATAAAGATAAGTTAGATATAATAAAAGAAAATTCAGAAAGTACAACCGGTGAAATAAAAAACTTAAAAAGCATAAAAATTGAAATTACTAAAGAAAATCAATTGTCAAAAAATGAAAAGGATAAGTGCTTGAGAGATTTAGGAGCGGCTAAGTCTAATGTAAATATGTTTTTTGACAGGGAAAAAGAATTGTTGAATAAATTTGATATTAGAATCAATAAAAACATTTTAGGATTTTATGAAGAAGGCACATTAGAAATACTAGAAATGAAATACCAGAAGATGTTTGAAGAAAATGAAAAAAACAAAATGCTTTCATATCAATCACTTACAGAAACAGAAGAAAAAAGAGAAGCTAATCAGAGACAAATACAAGATTCATATAAGTTGTTAGCTCAATTGAATGAAAAAAGAATTCAGTTTTTAGAAAGCCTACAAGAAGCAGATAAGGAAATGGAAGAAAGATTAAAATATATGAAATATCTTGCCATTCCAGAAAATAGTCAATTTGATAAAGCTATAATTTGTAAAGAATTTTCAGAAAAAATAAAACTATTAAAAGAAATTGAAAAAAAAGCAGATAAGCAATTAGAATCGTTGAAAAATGAAATTGATAAACTAAATCACGGCATTTTTTTAGAAATACCAGAGGAACTAGAGAATTTATTAAAAGATTTAGAAATAAATTATGTTTATGGATTTGATTATTTGAAAAAGAACGAAGAGCTAATATATAAAAAAGATCTTTTGCCATACAGCATTATTATAAGCGAAGAAGAATTCAAAAGATTAAAAAAAGCTGAAATAAAATTTCATACATCAATACTAGTTCCTATAGTTATTAAAGAAAAACTAAAAGATAAAGAACATTCTAAAGAAGAATTAAAGTTTGAATATTTTACTTCTTTTGATCAAATATTGCTTGATGAAAATCAATTGAAAATGTTGGTTGTTAATAAAGAAAAAAATCTTGAAGAGTTAAAAAAACAATCAACTCAAAAAAATGAAGAGATAATTTTTTATGAAGAAATATTAAATAAAATTCAATTTCAAAAAACAACAAAAGAAAGTTACAAACAAATTAAAGAAAAGCTAGAAGAAGCTGAACAAAAGATTAGTTTAGAAGATGAAAAATTAACAAAAGCTAGGATAGAAAAAACAAAACTAGACACCCAAATACAATCATTACATGAATGTATTAAGGAAGAAGAAGCAAAAAGGATTGAATTACTCAACATTAAAGAGTCAATAAAAGAATTATGCAAAAAGTATAATGAATATATATCTTCTAAAAAAGAAGTTGAAAACTTATCTTTGTTAATCAAAAAAATCGAAGATGAAATAACGGAAAGAAATTATTTGATAGAAAAAAACGATCAATTAATAATAGAAAAAAGTATTTATATAACAAATCTTGAAAAAGAAATAGAAGCTACAAAATTAAAGCATCAAAAATTTTCAACATATACAGAAGGTGAATTGTTAAACAAAGAAATTGTTGATATCGAGACTAATTTTGAAGCGCTTTCTTCTAAACTAAATTCAGATATAAATGAGATTGAACTGCAGCTAGAAGAATCTAGAGTTCAATTTGACAGAATTCAAACAAGGCTAATAGAATACGCAAAAAAACATGATGTTTTGGATGAAGAATACAGAAAAATAAAATACAACAAATTTATAGAAGATGAATTAGAGAGCCAAATAGATTTAATTTCAAAAGAAATAAACAATAATGAAGAGAAGATAAATTCTTTTATTACAAAGGCTGCAGTTATTGAAAGTAATATTAAAAACAAAAAAGATGAAATATACAAAAACTTTGGTACAGAAGAAATTGTACCAAAAGAGAATATTACAAATACGCAGTTTGTGCAGAGGAAAAAAATAATTCAAAACAGCATTGATGAAACTTTGAAGGCTCAAAAATCTTTAATTAGAAGAATAAATAATTATGAAGGAAATATTAGCGCTTTATTGGAATTTAAAGCTTTAGAAGATGAAGGAAGTTTAAGACAGATAGATTTTC
>CAZIGN010000096.1:0-6809 GCA_964538805.1 uncultured Lachnospiraceae bacterium | reverse complement strand
TTCTAAAATGTTATAGTATATTTTGTGAGAAGTAATAAGTTTATTATTAATTAAAAAGAGAGGGAGCAAGGCTTGAAAAACATTGTTAAAATTAAAGATTTTTTATTTAAACATAAATCAAAAGTTCTATTTGTGATTGTGGTTTTTATACTACATTTATCTGCAGAATTATTTTTCTTAACAGCGAACTTCAAAAATTCAAAACAACCATATGTATTAGCCTATATATTAGGATTTGGATTATTTTTCTTTCTAATGCTATTGATAACTACAGTATTAGGTAACCTAAAAAGAAGTACTATATTTGCTAGTATTTTACTATTGTTGTTAATGATTGCAAACCAATTGAAGATTATCTATTCTTCAGAGCCAATATTTATTAGCGACTTAACATTCATTAATTCAGGTGATACTTTCTTAGAGATTTTAGATGGAACTATATTAGAAGCAATTAAAAAAATAATGCCATCTATAGCTTTATTTGTAGTTACAGTTATAGGTTTGTTTTTTTTCGTTAAAAAAGTTGATGTTAAGTTTTCGAATATCAAATTTAGGATAATATATGCTACTGTTTCAATGGTGGTTATTATTATTTTGTTTTTTCCAACAAATACTATACATAGCAAAGTCTTAAGCACATTTTATGAACATGGAACAAATCAAGGAAATCATCCAACGACAGCTGTTAAGTATTACTTTTTACATAGTTTTTTTGGAGGATTATATGGAGAGTACTTGTTAAATGATTTGATAGAACCTGAAGATTACAACAAAGACGAAGTTAAGAAAATAATTAATAATTCAATAGAAGAATTTGGCAAAGTCAATCCAAACAGCAATGAAAAAGCATTGAAAAAACCTAATATTATTATGGTGTTTTCAGAATCCTTTTTTGATATAGATAAGATAAGTGAAGTGGAATTTGATAAGCCAATAACAAAGAATTTTAATGAGTTAAAAGAAATGGGATTACATTTTAATATGATATCATCAGTTTTAGGAGGATTATCTGCTAATCCAGAATTCGAAATTCTAACAAGTGGTAATTTGTCTTATTATCCAGGCTCATATATTCCTTATATGAATTTGTATGAAAAGGGTAGCAAAAAAATAACTCCATCATTAATCAGTGAGCTTAAGAATAATGATTATGAAACAGTTATATTTTCTACATGGAGTAAAAATCTTTTTCAATGCGGAAATGTTTATGAAAAATTTGGTGTTGATAAGACAATTTATAAAAGTGACTTGATTGAACCTGAAAAAAAAGGCGGTAGAATATCAGATGAGTTTGTAAAAGATGAAATAGTCAATTATTTTAATAACAAACAAAAAGGAAAAAATGCTTTTTATATGGCGCTTACTGCCCAAGCGCATATGCCTTATAAAGCTGACAAATATGAGGGTGAATATGATATAAAAGTAAAACAGTCTTCTCTTAGTAGTGAAAAGACTGATGTTATAAGGTCTTATGCTCAAGGTGTTTATGATGCTGACAAGCAATTGAAGCAATTATATGATTATATTCAAACATTAGATGAAGATACAATCTTAATTTTTTATGGAGATCACTTACCTTTTTTAAAAACTAGCGATGGTTATGATATTTATCAAGAACTAGAATATTTTAACACTAAAGATTCTTTGCTAAATGAATATAGAATATATAATACTGAATGTTTGATATTAAGTAATTATGATATGGATTATGATTCGCTCGATTATAATGTAAATGAAGATAATTATCTAAGCTATGATTACATAATGCCATATTTATTGAATAATATGGATGTTACAGTATCAAAGTACTACCAATATATTTATTCCATAAAAGATAAATTGCCAGCATTTAATAGATTCGTAAGTGTAGATTCTAAAGGTAACTTATATAGAACATATGAACTAAAAAGTGAGATGTTAAAAACATATAAAAACAGAGAAAAAGTTAATTGGAATTATTATATAGAAGAATAATATAAATGCAAAAAAACGAAGAAGAAAATATGAATAAATAAAGATATATAAAAATAACACGTAGATATAAAATATGAAGTTTGATTAAAAAAAATCGCTTCATATTTTTTTGTATAATTTTTGTAAAATATAGATAAAATTAAGATAGAAATTCACAAAAATATATTAATATGTTATAATAATCTTTGTTAGTATGAATTTTGATTAAAAGAAATTTAATTCAATTTTGAGGAGGTAACTCATGGAACAAATTAGTAATGTACAAGATAATTATGAAGAGCTTTTAACCTTTATTGATTCAATAGAGGACAAAAGAGGAGCTTTGATTGCAGTGTTACACAGAGCTCAGCACATATATGGATATTTGTCAGATGACGTAATATTTTATATAGCTGAAAAGTTAAAAGTACCTAGTTCAAAAGTATTTGGTGTTATAAGTTTTTATTCATATTTTACTACTAAAAAGCGAGGCAAATATATTGTGAATGTCTGTCTAGGAACAGCATGTTTTGTTAAAGGTGCTGATGCAATAATGAAAGAATTTGAAAAAGGATTAAAAATAAAATCAGGTGAAACTTCAGAAGACATGAAATACACACTAGCTGGTTTAAGATGTATAGGAGCATGTGGACTTGCACCTGTTGTAATGGTTAATGATAAAGTATATGGAAGAGTAACAAATAAAGAAGTTGCAGAAATCATCAAGAAGATGGAAGCTGATGATAAGGAGGGTAAGGATGAGTAAATTAAAGTCTATAGAAGAATTACAAAGAATAAGACAAGAGGCAAAAACTAATATAAATCTTAGAGAAACAGCAGAAGATGAGAATAGAGTAATTGTTAAAGTTGGTATGGCTACTTGTGGTATTGCTTGCGGAGCAAGAGAGACATTTACTGCTATTGCTGATGAATTAAAAGCTAAAGGAATTACGAATGTATCATTAACTCAAACGGGTTGCCTTGGCTACTGTGCAAATGAACCAGTTGTTGAAGTTATTAGCAATAAAATGCCATCAGTTATTTATGGAGATGTTGATGTAATACGAGCTAAAGAGATAGTTAATGAGCATATTATAGAAGGAAGACTTATACAAAATGCAATAATAACTAAATCATTTGAAAAATAGGAGGCCATATATGAGTAACTTTAGAATGCATCTATTAGTTTGTGGAGGGACGGGCTGTACATCCTCTGATTCTCTTGTGCTAGTAGATAAATTGAACGAACATATAAAAAGTAATAACCTTGAAAACGAGGTTGAAGTAGTAGTTACAGGATGTTTTGGTTTTTGTGAAAAAGGACCTATCATAAAGGTATATCCTGATGATGTTTTTTATGTAACAGTACAACCAGAAGATGCTAAAGAAATTGTTGAAGAACATTTAGTAAAAGGTCGTAAAGTAGAAAGATTATTATACATTGAGCCAAATCTTAATGTCAAACTTGAAGGACAAAAGGATTTACCTTTCTATAAAAAACAAATAAGAATTGCACTTAGAAACTGCGGTTTTATAAACCCTGAGAATATAAATGAATATATTGCTGCGGATGGTTATCAAGCACTTGCTGAGTGTATTACAAAGCTTTCGCAAGAAGAAGTAATACAAACGGTTATTGATTCAGGTTTAAGAGGAAGAGGTGGCGGTGGCTTTCCTACTGGCTTAAAATGGAAATATGCAAGTGCGGTTAAAGAAGATGATAAATATATAATCTGTAATGCAGATGAAGGAGATCCAGGAGCATTTATGGATAGATCAATTCTAGAAGGAGATCCTCATTCGATATTAGAAGCTATGGCAATAGCAGGTTATGCTATAGGAGCAAAACACGGTTATATTTATATAAGAGCAGAGTATCCTCTTGCAATTGAAAGACTATTAATAAGTCTTAATCAAGCTAGGGAACTTGGTCTGTTAGGAAAAGATATCCTTGGAAGTGGATTTGACTTTGATATAGAATTAAGATATGGAGCTGGTGCATTTGTATGTGGTGAAGAAACTGCGCTTATTCATTCGATTGAAGGAGAAAGAGGAGAACCTACAACTAAGCCACCATTTCCTGCAGAAAGTGGAGTTTGGGATAAACCAACTTGTGTAAACAATGTAGAAACTCTTGCGAATATTTCACCTATATTCTTAAAAGGAGCTGCTTGGTTTAGAAAAATAGGAACAGAAAAATCTCCTGGAACAAAAGTATTTGCATTAGCAGGTAAGGTTAATAATGTAGGATTAGTTGAAGTTCCTATGGGAACTACTCTAAGAGATGTAATCTTTAATATCGGTGGTGGAATCAAGAATAATAAAAAGTTCAAGGCAGTTCAAACAGGAGGCCCTTCAGGTGGTTGTATTACTGAAGAATATCTTGATATTCCAATTGATTATGAGTCTTTAGCAAGCATTGGTTCTATGATGGGATCAGGTGGTATGATTGTAATGGATGAAGATAACTGCATGGTAGATATAGCTAAGTTTTATCTAGAATTTACAGTTGATGAATCGTGCGGAAAGTGTACACCTTGTAGAGTTGGTAACAAAAGGCTTTTAGAGATTTTAGAAAAGATAACAATGGGTAATGGAACAGAACAAGACCTTATTGATTTGAATGAACTAGGTGAAGTTATAAAAGATACTTCTCTATGTGGTTTAGGTCAAACAGCACCTAACCCTGTAATTAGTACCATCAAATATTTTAAAGAAGAGTATAGAGCGCATGTGATTGATAAAAAATGTCCAGCAGGCGTTTGTCAATCATTAGTTACATATTTTATACTACCTGATAAATGTATTGGCTGTACAGCTTGCGCGAAAGTATGTCCTGTATCTTGTATATCTGGTGAAGTTAAAAAAGTTCACGAGATCAACCAAGAAAAATGTATCAAATGCGGTGCATGCTATGAAAAATGTAAGTTTGCTGCCATTATTAAAAAGTAACTAAATAGAGTTCGAATTATATAAGGAAAGGAAGAAAATGCATTTTCACAATTAAATTGTGAGATGTATAGGTACAGAGATGATAAATTTAACAATAAATAATCAAAGCATTTCGGTAGAAGAGGGTACTACAATTCTTGAAGCTGCAAGAAAGCTTAATATAAAGATACCTACATTATGTCATTTAGATCTTCATAACTTAAAAATGGTTAACAAAGCAGCATCTTGTCGTGTTTGTGTAGTTGAGGTTGCAGGAAGAAGAAACCTTGCTCCATCATGTGCAACACCAGCAGCAGAAGGAATGGTTGTTACCACTAATACAGTAAGATGTATTAAAGCTAGAAGAACGATAGTTGAGCTTTTATTATCAAATCATCCAAAAGATTGTTTGGTTTGTGAAAAGAATCTTGATTGCGAATTGCAAGCAATTGCAGCAGAGCTTAATATAAGAGAAATTAAATACAAAGGTGAAAGATCAAAACATGAAAAAGATACATCAAGTAAATCTATAGTTAGGAATATGGATAAGTGTATCTTATGTAGAAGATGTGAAACTATGTGTAACGAAGTACAAACAGTAAATGTTTTATCAGCGGTAAATCGAGGTTTTAACACTTATATTGCACCATCGATGAATCTTCCAATGAGCGAAACAGCTTGTACTTTTTGTGGACAATGTGTAGCTGTATGTCCAACAGGAGCATTAACAGAAGTTAATAACATCTCAAAAGTTTGGGATGCAATCGTAGATAAAGAAAAGGTTGTTATAGTTCAAACAGCTCCAGCTGTAAGAGTTGCACTTGGAGAAGAGTTTGGAGAAAAACCAGGAACAAGAGTGACTAAAAAAATGGTTACTGCTCTTAGAAATCTAGGTTTTGATAAGGTTTTTGATACAGATTTTGCAGCAGATTTAACTATCATGGAAGAAGCTTCAGAATTTGTGCATAGACTAGAGCATGGTGGTAAATTACCTATTCTAACAAGTTGTTGCCCAGGTTGGGTTAAGTTCTTTGAGCATCAGTTTTCAGACATGTTAGATATACCATCAACTAGCAAATCACCACATGAGATGTTTGGAGTAATTGCAAAGACTTATTATGCAGAAAAAATGGGAATAGATCCAAAAAATATTCATGTAGTATCAGTTATGCCATGTCTTGCTAAAAAGTATGAAGCGGCTAGAGAAGAACTATCTTATAATAATTTACAAGATGTTGATACAGTAATTACAACAAGAGAATTAGCTCAGATGTTAAAAGAAGCAAACATTGACCTTATGAAGCTTGAAGATGGTGAGTTTGATAATCCTCTTGGAGAATCAACAGGAGCAGGTGTTATATTTGGTGCAACAGGGGGTGTTATAGAAGCAGCTCTTAGAACAGCATATGAATGGTTGACTAAAGAAACTCTTGAGAAAGTTGAATTCCATGATCTTAGAGGATTTGATGGAATTAAAGAAGCTACAATTAAAATTAATGACCAAGATATAAAAATTGCAGTAGCTCATGGACTTGGTAATGCAAGAACACTTCTTGAAAGTATTAGAGAAGGTAAGGTTACTTATCATGCTATTGAAATTATGGCTTGTCCAGGCGGCTGCATAGGTGGTGGTGGCCAACCATATCATCATGGCGATATAGATATTTTAAGACAACGAATGGAAGGAATATATGCAGAAGATGAATCTAAGACTTTAAGAAAGTCTCACGAGAATCCATATATTATTAAGTTGTATGATGAATATCTAGGAGAACCATATGGTGAAAAAGCACATGAGTTACTTCACACATCATATACAAAAAGAAGAATGATGTAGTTTTATAATAAAAAAAGGCGTCTTTGCAAAACAAATAAATTAATATTTATTAAGCAAAGCCGTCTTTTTTATATGCTGATTTCTCTTC